>NZ_JBSGXP010000176.1:0-17645 GCF_053610105.1 Kitasatospora sp. NPDC054939
GGTTCGTCGGCGATGTCGTCGGGGCCGTAGTGGTCGACGAAGCACCAGGCGCCGACCATCCGCCGTCCCATGCTCGGCAGCAGCCGGCGCACCACGGTGCTCTCCCCCAGGGGGACGTGACGGGCCGGCAGCAGATCGCGCACCGGCCCGGTACGGGCCTGGCCCCCGCAATCGGTCGGCGCGGGCCGGAGGTCGAGGTTGCTCATGTCGCGTCCACCACCGTACGGGTCGGTCCGCCGGGGCCGCCCGGTACTCCCGGCCGCCCCGGCCACGGGATCGTCGGCTTCGATCCTCCACCAGGCCGCACCGATCCTCCACCCGGAGCCACCCGCCCGGACGGCGCCCCGGACGGGCCCGGACGAAGCCGTGACGGAGCCCCGGACCGCCCCGGGGCCCGGAACCGCCCCGCCGCCGACCCGCCGTCGATCAGCCGGCGGAACGGTTCGCCAGGGCGGGCCCGAGGAAGGCGACCACGTCGGGCAGGATCCGCCGCCAGTACTCGGCGTCGTGCGCACCGGCGGTGAAGCGGGCCTGGACGTTGTCCCCGGCCAGGCGGCGGGCGGCGTCGCAGAACGGGTCCTCGGTACCGCACCAGACCCCGATCGGGCGGCCGTGCGGCTGGTCCTGGTGGAGCAGCGGCTCGTGCTCGCGCCAGTCGGCCTCGTCCTTGAACACGCCGACCGCCCGGGCGGCACTCCAGGTGCGGAACAGTGCGGGGCTGAGCGCGGCCACAGGGCCGAACGCCGCCCCGCGGTTGCGGGCGTAGCGCAGCGAGCCGAAGCCGCCCATCGAGATGCCCATCGCGCCGGTGGGGGCGCGCAGGCCGCGGGCGGCGAGCCAGCCGGGGAGTTCCTCCAGCAGCATCCGCTGCGGGTCGTCGCCGGACTGCGTGCGCCGCCAGTACGTCGCGTCGCCGCCGTCCAGGGCGACGACGGCGAACGGGGGGATGCCGGCCGCGATGGCGGAGACCAGGACCTGCGGCAGGCCGAGTTCGGTCCAGGCCTGTGCGGTGGCGCCGCGGCCGTGCAGGGCGACGCAGACCGGCAGCTCGGCGGCGGGCGGGACGCCCGGGCCCTGCGGCACGATCGTGATCATCTTCACGGTGGCGCCGTTCCGGGCGGCCGAGCGCTGTTCCTCGTTGCGGAGCGAGGGGACGACGCCGGAGGGGGTCGGAGTGGCGGGCGCGGAGGCGGTGCTGGGGGCACCGGCCGGGGCGCCCGCTGTGCCGGACGGGCCGGCGGCGGGGCCGGGCCCGGGGTCCCGGCCGGAGAGCGCCAGCGCCGCACCGGTGCCGACGACGGCGAGTCCGCCGAGGCCCAGGCCGGCCCTCAGCAACCCGCGCCGCCCGAGCAGCGGCCCGCGGCCCGCCGACCCGGCCCCGAGCAGCGGCGCGCGATCCGCCCACCCGGCGCCGATCCGCAGACCCGTACCGCCGCCACCACGCGCACCGCCACCGTCCGCACTGCCACTTCCCGCACCGCCACCACCGACGACGGGCGGCGCCGACGGCGGGGGCGGTACGGCGGCCATGGCGCCCGGTCCGGTCCGCCCACTCCCCTGGTGGTCCAGGTCCACGGTTCTCCCCTCCGACAAGTCAGCCAGCACTGTACGTCGAGCGGCCGGGCGGGTTCGCACCGAACCGGTCGCAAGGCGTCAAGACCCGGAGGAGAAGTGGTGGAGAGTGGCCGGAATCCGACAACTCACCAGGTCGGCGAGGCCGGGCCCGGCCGTCAGTGGCGGCAGGCCCAGGGGGCGTCCGCCGTCGCCGCGTCGGCCATCGCGCGCAGTTCGGCAACCGCCGCGGCGGGGTCCTTCGCGCCGTAGACCGCCGAGCCGGCCACGAAGACGTCCGCACCGGCCTCGGCGCAGCGCTCGATGGTGCTCGCCGAGACGCCGCCGTCGACCTGCAGCCACAGCTCCAGGCCGTGCTTGTCGATCAGCTCACGGGTGCGGCGGATCTTGGGCAGCATGATGTCGAGGAACGCCTGGCCGCCGAAGCCGGGCTCGACGGTCATGATCAGCAGCATGTCCAGCTCGGGCAGCAGGTCCTCGAAGGGCTCGATGGGCGTGGCCGGCTTGAGGGCCATCGAGGCGCGGGCGCCCTTGGCGCGGATCTCGCGAGCGAGGCGGACGGGCGCGGCGGCGGCCTCGACGTGGAAGGTCACCGAGCCGGCGCCGGCCTCGACGTACTGCGGGGCCCAGCGGTCCGGGTCCTCGATCATCAGGTGGCAGTCGAGCGGGATGTCGGTGGCGCGGGCGAGGGATTCGACGATCGGCACGCCCAGGGTCAGGTTGGGCACGAAGTGGTTGTCCATCACATCGACGTGCAGCCAGTCCGAACCGCGTACGGCCTCGGCCTCCTCGGCGAGCCGGGCGAAGTCCGCGGACAGGATGCTGGGGTTGATCTGCGCCATTGACGATGCCTTCACAGGAGGTGCTTCACAGGAGGGTGGGCGGGCCCGCGGGCGGGCGCCTCGTCCCATCATCTCGCGGGCCGGCGGCGCCCGGTGAACCCCCCGCCCCCGCCGTGATCCTCCTCACACGGCGCGCACCGGCCCGAGGTCCCCGGCCGCCGCTCCGGCCGTCAGCCGGCCGTGCCGGAAGCCCCTGCCGCACCGGCCGCCCCGATCCTCGGCCGGCCCGGTCACCCGGTCACCCCGGGCGGTGGTCCGAGCACGATCCCCCGCCCCGCGTACCAGTGGTCGAGCAGGTCCCAGGGGACCCGCGCGTACGCCTGGGACTCCCCCGGGTAGCCGGACGGGTTGTGGATCACCAGTTCGGCGGGCCCGGCGCCGACCGCCAGCACCAGGTGGCCGGCCCGCCGCGGCCCGCCCGCCCCGGCGGGGGCCGCCGCGCCGGCCTCCGGTTCGCGGATCCCCGGGTGCACCGACAGCACCACCAGCCGGCCGCCGGCCAGCTCCGCCGCGAGCGCGTCCCCGTCCGCCGCCGGGACCGGCCGCGCGGCCAGCCCCCACCGCTCCCGGAGGTACCCGGCGAAGGGCTCGTGGCGCAGTCCGCGCAGCCGGTCGCCCTCGCGCACGTACGCCCCGGCCGCCTCGCACTCGCGGGCCAGCCGCATGGTGGTCGGCAGCACTCCCCACCAGTGGTCGAGGGCCATCCGCAGGCAGGCCACCCCGCAGAGCCGCCACGACCACCAGGCGTACTCCTCCGGCGTGCGCGCGCCGGAGGCGCCCCAGCGCGGGTCGTCGGCCGCGTCCACGGCGCCGGTGACGATCGCGCGCACCAGCTCGGGCGACTCCCACTGGGCGTAGTACGGCACCGCGTGGAGCACGTCGGGCCGGTCGCCCGGCGGGGTGTGCGGCACGGTCCGCTCCGCGGGTCAGGCCAGGATGCGCGGCAGGGTCACCCGCACCCACTCCTCGGGCTGCGCCACGTGCGGGGCGTGGCCGGCGCCCTCGTACAGGTGGCGTTCGGCCTTCGGCAGCGCCAGGTCGATGATGTCCAGGACGGCCCCGTACATCGGCGCGCTGTCGTCGCTCTGGGTCAGCAGGGCGGGCTCGGCGTAGCGGCCGAGGGCGGACAGGTCGAGGTCGGGGGCGTCCGGGTCGCGCAGCTCGTCGAGGTAGGTGGGGGCGTTGCGGACGAACGTGTGCCGGACGGGGGCCGGGAGCCGGGCCCAGGCCCCGGGGCCGAAGGCCACGGTCTCGACGAAGAGCTCGGCCGCCGCCGCGGACTCGGCGGCCTCCAGGAGGTCCCGTACGGGCGCGATGCGGGCGTCGACGGCGGTGGCGATCGGCCGCAGGTCGGGGTCGGCGAGCAGCAGTCCGGCGCCGGGCGGCTCGTGCACGGCGAGGCCGCGCAGCAGGTCGGGGCGGGCGGCGGCTAGGCGCAGCGCGATCAGCGCGCCGTAGGAGTTGCCGCAGACGAAGGCGGGTGCCAGGCCCAGGCCCTCGATCAGGCCGGCCAGGTCGGCGGCGTCCTCGTGGACGGAGCCCTGGGTGAGGGTGTCCTCGCTGCGGCTGTGGCCCCGCCGGTCGTACGCGACCACGGTGGCCTGCTCGGCGAGGCCGGGCGCCACGCGCGCCCAGCTGTCGGCGTCGTCCCACGAGCCGTGGACGAGTACCGCGGCGGGCCCCGAACCCCTCGCCTCGTAGTACAGCGACACCCCGTTCACCCTGATCTCGGCCATGGCGGGCCTCCCGGTCCAGGTCGCACGCCCCCGCCCTCCCCACCAGCCTGACACACCGGGCTGCCGCCGCACCCCGCGCCCGCGGCGGCCCCCATCGTGTCCGCGGCGGCCTCACTGCGGGGCGTCGGGGATCCAGGAGCCGTGGATCGTCGCCGGGACGCGGCGCGGCAGGTGGACGGTGGCGACGGGCGGCCCGGACGGGTCGGCGGCGTCCAGTACCAGCAGTCGGGAGGCGTCCCGGCGGAGGTCGGAGACGACGGTGAGCAGGTAGCCGGCGTCCTCGTCGGTCGCCGCATCACCCGCCGTACCGGTCGCCGCACCGGACTCCGCACCGGACTCCGCAGCGGACTCCGCGGGGACGAACAGCGCCTCGCCCGGCAGGTGCCCCGGGTCGAAGGGCCGCAGCAGGCGCCCGCCGGTGCGCCGGTCGTACTTGACCAGGGCGTGCGGGCCGTTGCCGTGGTCGTCGGGGAAGGCGAGGGAGTACTGGTAGCGGTGCTCGCGGCCGGTGTACGTGTCGTTGATCGTCGGGAACTCCACGGTCAGGTCGTCCAGCCGGTCCTCCGCGACCCGGCCGGTCACCGGGTCGAGCGTCCAGCGGGCGTTGCGCGAGCCGGAGTTGGGTTCGGCGCCGCGGTCGGGGGCGCCCACCCACCAGTTCCACGAGCGCTGCCAGCCCTCGCGCCCGACGCTCGGCCCCTCGACGACGATGCGGCCGAGCGTGTCCTCGTAGGCGTTGGCGAGGTGCATCGCGAAGCCGGGCCGCAGGTCGAACCAGCGGACCGCCGCGGCCCCGCCCGGCCGGCGCGGCACGATCCCGATCCGGGCGGGCTGCGCGTCGCTCCAGGCGTACGGAATGCCGGAGCGCTCGGACGGGTCGAAGGCCACCGAGCCCTCCAGGAAGACCACGTGGTGCTCGGTGAGGGCGAAGTCGTGCTTCAGCGCCGCACTGGCGCCCGGCACCTCCTGGCTCTCCAGCACCTGCCCGTCCGCGGAGGCGACGTGGTGGACCAGGTACGGCGGGAACGGCGAGGAGGCGAAGAAGTGCAGTTCGCCGCTGACCGGGTCCTCCTTGGGGTGGGCGGTCATCGCGGTGCGCAGCCGGCCGCCGAAGTCGTACGCGCCGACGGTCTCCAGCTCGGGGGTGAGCTCGTAGGGCAGCGCCGACTCGCAGAGCGCGAGGAGGCGGCCGGCGTGCTCGATGACGTGGGTGCCGGCGGTGGAGACGGTGAGGTCGGGGCCGTGCTCGGTCAGGTAGCGGGCGCCGTCCAGGGCGGGGGTGTGCACCCAGCGGTTGCGGTACCACTCGGCGCGGCCCTGGTTCAGCCGGATGCCGTGGACCATGCCGCTGCCCTTGAACCAGTGGGTGGGCGTGATGCCGGGCTTGGGGTTGTGGCTGTTGCGGATCAGGCGGCCGGTCAGCTCGGGCGGCAGGGTGCCCTCGACGGTGAGGCCGGTGGCGGTGAGCTCGTCGGCGACGGGGGTGTAGTGGCCGGTCAGGTAGGGCTTCTGGGTCATGGCGGGGTCCTCCTCGTGCGGTGGGTGGCCGTGCGGTGGGTGGCGTGCGGTGGGTGGCCGTGCCTGCGGTGGCTGGCCGTGCGTACGGTGTTTTCCGGCGCCGGACCGGATCAGGCGTGCCGGCTCTCGGCCTCCTGCTTCAGCAGGTGCAGCCATTCCTCCAGGGACTGCCGCAGGGCCAGCTCCAGCGCCTCCGGCTCGGCCTCGACCGGCGCGCCGCTCCAGGACTCCTCGGTGCGGACGATCACGCCCTCGGCGCTCTCCTCGAAGGTCCACACGTGCACGCCGTCGATCCCGTGCGCCGGGCCGCCCCAGACGATGCGGCGCTGCGGGACGACCTCACCGACGGTCGAGGCGATGTCGAGGCCGTGGGTGCGCCACCGGAAGGCGGTCCCGGCGGCGAGCGGGCCGGTGACGGCGGTGCGCTCGATGCCGGTGTGCCACTGCGGCCAGTAGGCGATGGCGGTGTGCAGGGTCCAGACGACGTCGAGCGGGGCGGCGACCACGGTCGAGAGGCGGACGACGACGGGGGCGTCGGGGTCGATGGCGGTGCGGTTCACGGTGGTTCTCCTTGTCGATGATGAACGGAATGAGTGGTTGACCACTCACTTTCGCGGGCCGAAGAGGGGCGGCCGGCGGACCCGTACAGAGTCCGCGACCGCCCACGCCGGTCGAGTCGATCAAGCCCGGTCGAGGCGCTCAGTAGTGCGCGATGCCCGCGCTCAGGGTGCGCGTCCAGGGCGCGTCGACCGCCCCGGCGTCGACCGAGACCAGCAGGTGGCAGAGCATGCCGACGGCGAAGAACTCCTGCACCTGCCCCTCGCTCCCGCCGGAGGCCCCGCGCACGTACTCCACCGTGCGGGCGTAGCCGGCCCGCACGGCGGCGCGGATCGCCGGCTCGGAGACGGCCGCCGCCTGGGCGTGCAGCTGGACCAGCAGCAGGTCGTTGTCCCTGATCAGCCGCGCGTACGCGTCCCCCATGGAGGCGAGTACGGCCTGCGGGTCGCTCCCCGGGGCCTCGGCCGCACCGCGCTCCAGCGCCGCCCGCACCCGGACGAAGCAGTGCTCGACGACCGCGGCGAACAGCACCTCCTTGTTGGGGAAGAGCCGGTAGACGTAGGCCTGGGAGATCCCGGCCGCCTTCGCGACCTCGGTGGTGCTGGTGCCGAAGTACCCCCGGGCCGCGAAGGCGCCGATGGCGGTGCGCAGCACCGTCTCCCGGCGCTCCTCGGCGGTGGACAGCTGGCGTGGCCGTTCCGCTTTCATGTGAGTACTCAACCACTCACACTTCGCCCTGTCAACGGCCGGCCCGCCCCGCGACCCCTCGGCGCGCTACGCTCGCCCGGTCCGCCCCACGTCCCCGCGCCCCGAACGGTGGTCGGCCATGACCGGACCGCAGCACGAGCAGACCCGCACCCGCCGGTACCTGGAGGCGGAGCTCCGCCGACTGGCGGCGGTGGCCGGCCTGCCCGCCGGAGCCCTCGCCGGGTTCGAGGACCACGACGGGGCCCAGCCGTTCATCGGGTTCGGCGAGGACGGCGAGCTGTGCTTCCGAGCCTCGGAACGGGGCCGCCGGGTGCTCGACCTGACCACCCGGGATCCGGACGAGCTCCTCTACTGGGCCTTCGCCGCCGCCACCCACGAGAGCGCCGGCGGCTGGGCCGTCCAGCACGGGCGCCCGGACGAGCCGTACCGGGTGACCCTGTGGCGGCGCCAGTTCGAACTGCTGGCAGCGCTGCGCCCCGCCTGGGCGCAGCGCCGGCGCAGCGAACTGCTCGCCTCCCTACCGGATCCGGCCGACCACCCGCTGGTCCCGCCGCTGCCCGCCGAACGGCCCACCGACCGACCTTGAGCCGATGGGGCCGATGACCGCCGTCGAGGCCGCCCGGCGGGGGCCCTCAGCGGGCCCACGGCCCCCACGAGGCGGGCGGCAAGGGGTCGGCCGGCGCGGAGGTCGGCTGGTCCGGGTGCAGTCCGAGCCGCCGCAGGGCGTCCGCGCGGACCCGGACGGCGACGACGCACTGCACACCGCCGTCCGCGGCCGGGGCGCGCATCAGGTCGATCCGCAACTCCTCGGCCGCGAAGGGATGCCGGTCGATGCCGCGATCACGCAGTCAATGCCCGACCACTCGATCGGGCCGGGGGCTTGCGGCCGCGTTCCGCCAACTCGCGAGGGTCACCCAGTCGTTCTGCTCCATGCCGTCATCATGACGTGCCCGACCGGGCGCCCGTCCGGCGGGTGTCCCTGGGAGCGACCGGCCCCGTCAGCCCGGTCGCCACATGGCGGCGACCTCCACCGGTCCGACCGGCAACCGTTCCAGCAGCTCGAAGCCGAACCGCCGGTAGAGCGGCACGTTGTCCGGGTCCGCCGTGGTCAGGTACACCCCGCCCGGGGTCGACGGGACGGCGTCGAGTGCCCACTCCAGCAGCAGCCGGCCGACGCCCCGACCCTTGGCCTCCGGCCGGACGCCGACGAACTCCAGCGTCCACGCGTCGGCCGGGGCGAGCGCCTCCGCCCGGTGCAGGTAGCGCAGGGTCCGGACCGCCGGGGCGGGCCCGCAGCGGCGCACCGTGCGCGCCAGCCAGGCGGCCTGTGCGGCGGGCCCGGGTGCGGCCCCCGGCGGGGTCAGCACCACGGCGCCCACCCCGGCGCTCACCCCGTCACCGGCCGCACCGCCACCCCCGGCCGGCCGTGCGACGCACCGCAGCCCGCCCGGCAGGCCCGCCTGCGCGGTCAGCGTCGCCGCGAACCAGTGCTCCCGTACCGCCGGCGCCCCGCCGCAGATCCACCGCACGGCCGGCTCCTCGGCGAAGGCGGCGGCGAGCAGCCGGGCGCACTCCCCGACCTCCGGTGCGGCGTCCAGGACGAAGCCGGGGCCGGTTGCCGCCCGCTCAGCCATCGGACGGCCGCCGGGCCCGCAGCGGAGCCTCCGGCACCAGGTGGCAGACCAGCAGTTTGAGGAAGAACAGCGGCCCGAACCAGGCGAGCGCCGTCGGCACCTCCAGCCAGAACAGGCCGACCAGGACGGCCGCCGCGTACGCCGTCATCGCCGTCACCCGCTTCAGCTCCACGGGCGCGAACTCGACCGCCGCCGCACCGGCCGCCAGCAGCGCGCCGTTGCCGAGCAGCCAGACCGGGTCGTCCAGCACCACCAGCCCGAACGCGGCCAGGTGCACCACGTGGGCGCCGACGAAGAGCAGCCGGGCCCGCCGCACACCGGGCGCCTCGCGGTGGTACCAGCGCTTGGCGGCGTTGGTCGCATTGGTGAGCACGCCGCCGACCAGGTCCAGCCCGGCGACCGCCACCACGACGAGCTGCCAGCCCGACCAGTCGCGGTACGCCCCGGACGCGGCGATGCCGGCCACCAGCAGCAGGACGCACACCGCGGCGCCGGCGAACTCGGCCGCGGACTCGGCGCGGGACTTGCCCGGGCCCATGAACCGCTCCAGGCGCCCGCCGAGGCCGGCGCCGGACGGGGGTATCGCCCAGTCGACCTCCAGGTCGGTGCGCATCACCGCCCGCCTCCCCAGAGTCCGCGCAGCAGCGTCCAGACCTCGCCGGTGCCGGGCTCCCGGCCGGCCCGCAGCTCGCCGAGCGCCCAGCCGTCGGCCGCGCGCAGCACGGCGGAGGTGGCGGCGACCAGCAGGCCGCGGTCGACGTCGGTGCGGATCACCCCGAGCCGCTGGCCGTCCGCGACCAGGTCGGTGAACCAGTCGAGCCAGGCGCCGCCGCCGGCCGAGCCGATCGCGGCGTCGGCGAGCGCCAGGTCGTCGGGGTGCTGCGCCAGGTGGGCGGCGAGGGCGGACGCCCCCGCCTCCAACTGCGCCCAGAACGCGGCGGCGTCCGCCCCGGGCCGCCACGGGCCCAACTCCCCCAGCAGGCGGGCGAGTACGTCGTCCAGGACGGCGGCGAGCAGGTCCTCGCGGCCGTCGAACCACTGGTAGGCCGCGGTCTTGGAGAAGCCGGCCGCCTCGATGATCTTGTTGTACGAGGCGGCCTCGGGGCCGTGCTCGGCGAAGTGCTGCCGGGCCACGGCCAGGATCGCGTCCCGGCGCTCGGCGGGCAGCCGGTGGAAACGGGGAAGTGGAGACATGCACCAACAGTACACACCAGCAGTGTGTACCACCAGTACACTCGACCGGTTCACCCGCCGACCCCCACCCAGCCGGTTCACCCCGCCGGTTCACCGCCCGCTCCCGCAGCCCCCGATCCCCGCCGGCCGCCCACCCGCCCACTTCCCCGCGGTCAGTCCGACTGCTTCGCGAGCTCCTCCAGTGCCGCCTCCAGCGCCCGCCCGGCCTCCACCGGCAGGTCCGGGGCCACCCCGACGCCCTCCCAGTTGCCGCCGGTGACCGCGTTGATCGTGCGCGCCCCGGGCACCGTCACCAGGACGTGCTCGGCCACCGGGTACCGCTTGGTGGGGTGGGCGCCGCCGCGGGTGGTCTCCCCGATCACCGCGGCCCGCCCGAGCGCCTGCAGCGTGTACGCGACGTCCTCGCCGCCGGAGAAGGTGGCGGCGCTGGTCAGCACCTTGACGGGGCGGTCCAGGTAGCGCGGGGCCGGCAGGTGGGCCGCGGTCCAGTGCTGCCGGGTGAGGCCCGTGCCGCGGTCGTACATGTCGTTGAGGTGGGTGCCGCTGTCCGGGAAGAAGTAGCTGCACCACATCGCCGCTCCCTCGGGCGCACCGCCCTTGCACGCCCGCAGGTCGAGCACCAGCGCGGACGTCCCGGCGACCAGCTCCATGGCCGCGCCGATCGCCCGCGACCCCTCCGCCGGATCGGTGATCCGGCGGACGTCCAGGTAGCCGATGTTGCCCTCCAGGTGCT
The DNA here is from genome assembly GCF_053610105.1 of Kitasatospora sp. NPDC054939. Taxonomy (NCBI): domain Bacteria; kingdom Bacillati; phylum Actinomycetota; class Actinomycetes; order Kitasatosporales; family Streptomycetaceae; genus Kitasatospora; species Kitasatospora sp. NPDC054939. The sequence goes on from NZ_JBSGXP010000176.1 coordinate 10,496, forward strand.
CGAAGCGGTGGATGCCCTGGGACTCGGCCCGCAGCACCGCCAGGAACGCCGCCCGGCCGCCGTCCTCGTCCGCCGGTTCCAGCGACAGCGGCTCCTCGCTCCAGAGCAGCCGCAGGTGCCTGTCGGGACAGACCTCCTGCAGGTGCGCGGTGACCGCCTCGCACAGGGCGGGCCCGTCCAGGTGCTCGTACTCCCCCGCCGCGAGCCGGCGCCGGATCGCGGCGTCGATGGCGGCGGTCCGCTCGGGGAAGACGTAGCCGGCGGTGATGCGCTCCAGCGCGGCCTCGATTATCTCCGTGGTCGTGATCATGGCGGGATGATAGGTCAACGGCGCGCCCGGACCACCGGATCCGCGCCCCGCCCCGAAAATCCGGGGCGCCCGCCGCCCCGCGCGACTAGCCTGAGCCCGTGTCAGGTGCCGAACTGCGGCGGATCACCGCCTTCCTGGCCGGCTTCGCCCGCCGCCAGGCCGACCGGACCGTCGAACTGCCGGGCGGCTTCGCCGTGTTCAACGACGAGTTCCCGACCTCCTGGGCCGACAACCAGGTCCACGTCGACCGTACCGACGTCGATCCGGCCGCCCTGCCGGAGCTCGTCGACCGGGCGCTGGCCGAGCGCCCGTTCCGCTTCGTCACCGTCCTGGACGGCGACTTCGGGGACGCCTGCGCCGAGCCCTTCGAGCGTGCGGGCTACACCCGGTCGACCTACCTGGTGATGCTGCACACCGGCCCCCTCCCGCCGCTCGCCCCGGCGCACCGGGCGGCCGACGTCCCACTGGACGCCTTCCGCGGCCCCCTCGCCGCGAGCTGGCGCAGCTACCTGCCGGAGGCCGACGACGCCACCGTCCGCGCCCTGGTCGACCGCCGCGAGGTGCGCCGCCGGGGCGCGGAGCAGGTGCGGTTCCTGGGCGCCCGGACGGCCGCGGGCGAGGTGGCGGCCTGGGCCGACCTCTACCTCCAACCGGGCGACGGGGTCGCCCAGTTCGAGGACCTCATGACCGACCCGGCGCAGCGGCGGCGCGGGCACGCCGACACCGTCCTCGGCACCGCCCTGCACCTGGCCGCCGAGGCCGACTGCGGCACCCGCTTCCTCACCGCCGAGTCCGACGACTGGCCGCGCGGCTGGTACGAGCGCCGCGGCTTCACCGCCGTCGGCCGCACCCACTGCTTCCACCGCACCTGAGCGGAGGCACGCCCGGCGCACCACGCCGCGGCCCCGGGCGCAGGGGCCGGCCGCCGCCCGGGGCAGAGGGCGGCTCGGCCGGACAGGGCGGCTACGCCCCGGCGGCGCGCAGGTCGGGGCGCCCCTTCGCCGTCAGGCCGTGCGCCGCAGCAGCGCCAGGTACATCGCGTCCGTCCCGTGCAGGTGCGGCCAGAGCTGCACGTCGGGGCCGTCGCCCAGCGCGGGTACCCCGGGCAGCAGCGGGCGGGCGTCGATCCACTCGACCCGCTGCCCCTCCGTGCGCAGCACGTCGTCGACCACGGCCCGGGTCTCCGCGAGGTGCGGCGAGCAGGTCGCGTAGCCGACCACCCCGCCGATCCGGGTCGCGTCGATCGCCGAGCGCAGCAGCGAGCGCTGGAGCGGCCCGAAGGCGGCGACGTCGGCGGGCCGGCGGCGCCAGCGGGCCTCGGGGCGGCGGCGCAGCGCGCCGAGGCCGGAGCAGGGCACGTCCACCAGGGTCCGGTCGAAGCCGCCCTCCTGCCAGGCCGGCCGGGTGCCGTCGGCGGCGATCACGGTGTACGGGCCGGGGTTGCCCTCCAGGGCGCGGGCCACCAGGCGGGCGCGGTGCGGCTGCTTCTCGCTGGCGACCAGGGCGGCGCCGCGCTGGGCGGCGAGGGCGCCGAGCAGGGCGGCCTTCCCGCCGGGGCCGGCGCAGCCGTCCAGCCAGAGCCGGTCGGGGCCGTCCAGCGGGGCGGCGGCGAGGGCGAGCGCGACGAGCTGGCTGCCCTCGTCCTGGACCCCGGCGCGGTTGTCCTTGACGGCGTCCAGGCCGCCGGGGTCGCCGCCCTCGGCGAGCCGCAGCGCGAACGGGGACCAGCGGCCGGGCTGGGCCTCGGGCAGGGCGTCGGCGAGTTCGGCGACGGTGACGCGGCCGGGGCGGGCGACCAGGGTGACCTCGGGGCGCTCGTTGTCGGCGCGCAGCAGTTCCTCGACGGCGGTGCGCCCGGAGGCGTCGGGCTGCCAGCGGCCGAGGGAGTCCCAGAGCGCGGCGACCACCCAGCGGGGGTGGGAGTGGACGACCGCGAGGTGGTCCTCGGCGTCCTGGTCGTACGGCGGGGCGACGCGCGCGATCCAGTCGTCGAGGTCGTGGGCGCTGATCCGGCGCAGGACGGCGTTGACGAACTTGGCCTTGCCGTCGCCGAGCACCACGCGGGCCAGTTCGACGGTCGCGGAGACGGCGGCGTGGCTGGGGATGCGGGTGGCGAGCAGTTGGTGGGCGCCGAGCGACAGGACGTCCAGGACCGGCGGGTCGACCTTGCCCAGCGGCCGGTCGATGCAGGCGGCGATGATCGCGTCGTAGGTGCCCTGGAGGCGCAGGGTGCCGTAGACGAGTTCGGTGGCGAGGGCGGCGTCGCGCCGTTCCATGCCCTTCTGCTCGGCCTCGCGGAGCAGGGAGGGGAGGATCAGGTTGGCGTAGGCGTCGCGCTCGTCGACGGCGCGCAGGGCACGGAAGGCGACGATCCGGGCCGGGTCCTTCTTGGGACGGCGGTGCGGGCGGGGTGCGCGCGGGGCGGCGGGACGGCTGCTGGGCGTGTTCATGGGGTGCCTCGAATGTGCTGCGGAATCGGGTGCCGCGGAAACGGGTGGTACGAATCGGGTACTGCGAGAACGGGTTTTGCAGGAACAGGGACTGCGGGAACAGGTCGTACGGGAACAGGTCGTACGGGATCGGGTTCCCGGGGGCCCGCGCCACGGACCCCCGGTGGGAACAGTAACGCCGAACCGGCGGTTCAGCCCGCGAAGCGCTCGCCGGACTCGATCCGGGCCCCGCGGGCCCAGTCGGCGGCGCGCATCGCCTTCTTGCCCTGCGGCCGGACCTCGCCGAGTTCGACGTCGTGGCTGCCGGTGCCGACCCGGACGGCGTTCTTGCTGACCGCGAGCTCGCCGGGGGCCAGCTCGGCGGAGCCGGTCAGCAGGGCGACCGGGCCGGTGACCTTGAGCCGTTCGCCGCGGAAGGTGGTCCACGCCCCGGGGGCGGGCGCGCAGCCGCGCACCACCCGGTCGACCCGCAGCGCGGGGTGGGTCCAGTCGATCCGGGCGTCCTCGACGCTGATCTTCGGGGCGAGGGTGATGCCCTCGGCGGGCTGCGGCACGGCGTGCAGCGAGCCGTCGGCGATGCCGTCCATGGTGGCGGCGAGCAGGCGGGCGCCGGACTGCGCGAGGCGGCCGAGGAGTTCGCCGCTGGTGTCGGTGGCGCGGATCTCCTCGGTGACGACGCCGAAGACCGGGCCGGAGTCGAGGCCCTCCTCGATGCGGAAGGTGGAGGCGCCGGTGACCTCGTCGCCGGCGAGCACCGAGTGCTGCACCGGGGCGGCGCCGCGCCAGGCGGGCAGCAGCGAGAAGTGCAGGTTGACCCAGCCGTGCTTCGGGATCTCCAGCGCGCCGGGGCGCAGCAGGGCGCCGTAGGCGACCACCGGGCAGCAGTCGGGGGCGAGTTCGGCGAGCCGGGCGAGGAAGTCCGGGTCGCCGGGCTTCGCGGGCTTGAGGACCTCGATCCCGGCCTCCTCGGCGCGCTGGGCGACGGGGCTGGCGACCAGCTTGCGTCCGCGGCTGGCGGGGGCGTCGGGGCGGGTGACCACCGCGACGACCTCGTGCCGCTCGGAGGCGAGCAGGGCGTCCAGGGCGGGAACGGCGACCTCGGGGGTGCCGGCGAAGACGAGGCGCATCAAGTGCCTTTCCGGAGTGCGGAGTCGGGGGGTTCGGCGAAGGGCGGCGACGCGCTGCCTCGACGGGTCGTGCTGGTCACCGGCCAGTCTATGCAATCGCCTCGGGGCGCCCGCCCACCGCGGCGGGGACCGCCGGGCACCGGGCCGACCGCGGGGGTCGGGGGCCGGGTTCTGCCGCTGTTCCGTTCATCTGGCATATCCCGAGTCCGCCCGGCTGCGTGACCCCGGCCCCCGGTCCGGCGTTGGTCAAGTGGGATTGACCGGGGCCGGGGCGTCCCGGCCCGCACCAGCGAGCGGCGGGCGCCCCGACCGAGCCGAACCGTACGGAAGGTGGCACACAGGCCATGGCCGAGCAGATCAATCACGACGCCCGGGCGCGGGCGAGCCTGCACCTGCTGGTGCGGGACATCGAGCGGGTGAGGCGCCAGGTCGACGCGCTGCGGACGCTGACCGCCCAGCTGGGCAACGTCTACCGGCCGCGCCGGCCCAGCACCTCCGCCGGGTTCGTGGTGTACGGGCGGGCGCCCGCGCCGACCGTCCGGCTGGCGCAGGAGCTGCGGGAGAGCGTGGAGACGCTGGTCGCGGCGGCGGTCGAGTTCGACCGGGCGCTGGGCTTCTCCTGGGACTCGGTGGGCTCGGCCCTCGGGGTCACCAAGCAGGCGGTGCACCGCCGGTACGGGATGCGTCGGCCGACCAGCGAGCTGCTGGCCGCGAGCGGGGCCGGGGTGCCGGGTCCGGCCCGGCCTGACCGCTCCGAGGAGCTGCCGGCCCCGGCGCCGGCCGGTCCGGTGGCGAGCGTCCCGGCGGCGCGCCAGGGCGGGCTGGACCGGGCGGCGCTGGAGCGCGGGGCCGCCGAGCGCAGCGGACTCGGCGGCGGGATCGACCGCGGCAAGGGCCTGGACCGCACCGGCGTGCCGCTGCGCGGCTGAGCGCCCCGAGGGCGGGGTGAGCCGTCACCCCGCCCCGACCCGCGGCCGCACCCCCCGCAACCACCGCCCCCGGACCCGACCCGACACCGCGCCCCGCCGCTCCCGGGCCCAGCACCCCCGAACCCGACACTCCCGGACCCGACACCGCCGAGCCCGCAGCACCCCGACCGGGCAGACCGCTCCTCACCCGAGATCGGTCGGGTCGATCCGCACCTTGACCGGCTCCGGCGCCCGCAGCGCGATCCGCGCGATCTGCGCCGCCTTCAGCGCGGACGCCAGCGCCGCGCCCTGCCCGGGCGCCACCCGCAGCAGTGCCCGCTCCTGCTCCTCGCCGCGCAGCGGCGGCAGCTGCACCGGGCCGAGCACCGCCGCCCCCTCCGGCAGCCGGATCAGCCCGAGCAGGTCGGCCACCGCCCCCGGGCTGCCGGTCACCGAGGCCATCCGGGAGACCGGCGGCAGGTGGAGCTGGGCGCGTTCCTCCCGTTCGTGGCCGGCGTGGCCCGCCGGGTCCCAGCGGACCAGTGCCTGCACCGGTCGCGCGGTCGGTTCGGCGACCACGACCACGGTGCCGCCCTCCGCGGCCGGCCGCACCAGTGCGGAGGCCGCCAGCCAGAGGCGCAGCGCCTCCTCGCCGGCCCGCAGGTCGGGCCGGCCGAGCAGCGCCCAGCCGTCGAGCAGCAGCGCCGCCGCGTAGCCGGGGCCGCTCTCGACGACCGGTTCGGCGCCGGGGGTGGAGATCACCAGCGAGGGTTCGTCGGGCACGGTGGCCAGTACGGCGTCCCGGCCGGAGGTCCGCACCGGGATGCGCGGGAACGCCTTGCCCAGTTCCTCCGCCGTGCGGCGCGCCCCGACCACCTGGGCGCGCAGCCGGAACGACCCGCACTCCGGGCAGTGCCAGTCGGCCTCGCCCTCCCCGCACCAGGCGCAGCGCAGCGGCGCGTCGGTGGCGACCGATTCGAGCGGGCCCTCGCAGTGCCGGCAGCGCGCGGGGGTGCGGCAGCGCCCGCAGGCGAGCCGGGGCACGTAGCCGCGCCGGGGCACCTGGATGAGGACGGGCCCGCCGGCCGCGAGGGCGTCCCGGGCGGTCTCCCAGGCGACCGAGGGCAGCCGGGCGGCCTGCGCGGCGGCGTCCCGGTGCTGGTCCTGGTCGGTGACGGTGCGGACCCGGGGGGCCGCCTGCCGGACGGTCTCGCGCTCGGCGGCGAGCGGGCGGGCCCAGCCGGTGGCGACCAGCTGCGCTCCTTCGACGGTGACGGTGTGGCCGCCGAGCAGCACGCCGGCGCCCTCCTCGGCGGCCCGCAGCAGCGCGACCTCGCGCACGTGCGGGTGCGGGGCGCGCGGGTCGCTGTGGCTGCTGTCGCCGTCGGACCACACCACCACCAGGCCGAGGTCGCGGACCGGCGCGAACATGGTGGCCCGGGTGCCGATCGCCGCGCGGACGGAGCCGCGGCTGACCGCCAGCCAGCGCCGGTAGCGTTCGCGCGGGCCGAGGTCGGCGGCGAGGACGGCGTGCTGTCCCTCGCCGAGCAGCTCGGTGAGCGCCCGGTCGACGCGTGCGGTGGCCCGGCCGTCGGGCAGCACGACCAGGGCGCCGCGGCCGCCGGCCAGGGTCGCGGCGACGGCCCGCGCGATCTCGTACGGCCAGCCGGGTCCGGGCAGGGCGGTCCAGACGGCGCGCGGGGAGCCGCCGGCGGTGAGCGCGGCGAGGAAGTCGGGGCCGGCGGGGTAGCGGGCCCAGCCGCCGGGCTGCGGCGGCTGCGGCCGGGGCAGCGGGGCGGGCGAGGGCTCGGCCTCGGCCTTGGCGTGCCGGGGCGGGATCGCGAGCTGCAGGACGTCGGCCAGGGTGCCGGCGTAGCGGTCGGCGACGGTGCGGCACAGCCGCAGCAGCTGCGGGGTGAGCACCGGTTCGGGCGAGAGCACCTGGGCGAGGGCGGCGAGCGGGCCGGCGAAGTCGCTCTCCGGGAGGCGGGCGACGATGAAGCCGTCGTGCAGTTCGCCGCCCTGGCGCTCCCCCTTCACCACGCGCGCCCCGAAGCGCACCCGTACGCGGGCGCCGGGTTGTGCGTCGTCGGCCATGCTGGCGGGCACCGCGTAGTCGAAGAACTTGTCGATGGTCAGCACGCCCTTGTCGACCACCACCCGGGCGACCGGCAGGTGCTCGGCCCGCTTGGAGCCGCGCCAGGTGCGCGGTTTCGCCCGGCGGACGGTCTCCCGGATGAACGCCAGCTGCTCCGGCTCCGGCGCCGATCCGCTCTCCTCTGTGCTGCTCATCGCTCCCAGTACTACCAGGTCCCACGGACAACGACCACAGGCGGTGACCGCCCCGGCGAGGGG
>NZ_JBSGXP010000177.1:0-17488 GCF_053610105.1 Kitasatospora sp. NPDC054939
GGCCCGCGGGACGCGTCCCGCGGGCCCTTCGCCGTGGCCGTGCTCAGCGCTGCGACGGCACCTCGGCGGCCGGGGCCACCTCGTTGGGGATCGCCCCGCCGAAGCGGCGGTCGCGCATCGCGTACTGCTCGCAGGCCCGCCACAGGTCGCGGCGGTCGAAGTCCGGCCAGAGCACGTCCTGGAACACGAACTCGGCGTACGCGGACTGCCAGAGCAGGAAGTTGGAGGTCCGCTGCTCGCCGCTGGGGCGCAGGAAGAGGTCCACGTCCGGCATGTCCGGGTGGTACATGTACCTGGCGAGGGTCTTCTCGTTGACCTTCCGCGGGTCGAGCCGCCCGGCGGCGACGTCGGCCGCCAGCGCCTGGGCGGCGTCCGCCAGCTCGGCCCGCCCGCCGTAGTTGACGCACATGTAGAGCGTCACGGCGTCGTTGTCCTTGGTCTGCTCCTCGGCGACCTGCAGCTCCTGGACGACGCTCTTCCACAGCTTGGGCATCCGACCGGCCCAGCGGATCCGCACGCCCAGGGCGTCCATCTCGTCGCGGCGGCGGCGGATGACGTCCCGGTTGAAGTTCATCAGGAACTTCACCTCGTCGGGCGAGCGCTTCCAGTTCTCGGTGGAGAACGCGTACAACGAGATGTTCTTCACGCCGAGCTCGATCGCGCCCGCGAGGACGTCCAGCACCACGCTCTCGCCGATCTTGTGGCCCTCGGTGCGCGGCAGCCCGCGCTCCTTCGCCCAGCGGCCGTTGCCGTCCATCACGATCGCGACGTGGCCGGGCACCAGCTCGCCGGGGAGCTTCGGGGGCCGGACGCCACTGGGGTGCGGGGCCGGGGGGGTGTACTCCCTCTTCCTGCCGCCGCCGAAGAGCCGTCGCGCTGCCATGTGCTCACTTCTCCACGTATCTCATCGAGCGGATGCCCCGCTCCAGGTGCCACTGCAGATAGGCCGCGACCAGGCCGCTGCCCTCGCGCCAGTACCGCGGCTCGCAGGTGTCGGCCGTCTGCCAGTCCCCTGACAGCAGCGCGCCGAGCAGTACCAGTGTCTCAGGGGAGGGTACGGCACAACCGGGCACTCGGCAGTCCGCGCAGAGCACTCCGCCCGCCTGGAGCGAGAAGAACCGGTTGGGGCCCTCCAGGCCGCACTTGGCGCAGTCGGTGAAGCTCGCGCCGTACCCGTTGACGGCCAGCGAGCGCAGCAGGAACGCGTCCAGCACCAGGTGCGACTCGTGCAGGCCGGCGGCCAGCGTGCGCAGCCCGCCGACCAGCAGCAGGTACTGCTGCACGGCCGGCTCGCCCTCGTTCTCGGCGAACCGCTCGGCGGTCTCCAGCATGGCGGTGCCGGCGGTGTAGCGGCCGTAGTCGGTGACGATCGGGCCGCCGTACGGGGCGATCGTCTCGACCTGGGTGCAGAGCGGCAACCCGCGGCCGATCAGCTCACTCCCCCGGCTGAAGAACTGCACGTCCACGTGCGAGAACGGCTCCAGCCGGGCGCCGAACTTCGACTTGGTCTTGCGCACCCCGCGCGCCACCGCGCGCACCTTGCCGTGCTGACGGGTGAGCAGGGTGATGATCCGGTCGGCCTCGCCCAGCTTCTGCGCCCGCAGCACGATGCCGTCGTCCCGGTAGAGGCTCATCGGCGGACCCCGGACGGGCCGGCCTCGAACAGTCTGGACATCCCACCATTGTCGCCCATCCCGGGGGCCCGGCGGCCCCGGCAGGATCCGGGCGGCGGAGCCCGGGCGGTCGCGGACGCAGCCATGAGCCCGCACCGCGGCCGTGGGGGGTGGACCGGAGGTGCGGGTCACGGCGGGCCCGGAGGGGGGAGTCGGGCCCGGCTCTGTGGGGGTCTCGGGGCGGCCGCCCGCGGCGTCAGCGCGGGGCGCTGGTGGCCGCCGCCAGCAGGGCCTCGGTACGGTCGCCCGCCAGGCCGAGGCAGCGGCCGACGGCGGCCAGCGCCTCGCGCTCCTGCGGCAGGTAGCGGCCGTCGGCCAGGGCGATCGCGGCGCCCAGCAGCAGCAGCCGCTCGCGGCCGGGCTCGGCGAGGTGCGGGGCCAGCGGTTCGAGGGCGGCGTGCAGTTCGACCGCCATGCCCCCGGCCATGCCGTGGGCGTCGTAGAGTTCGCCGCCGAGCCCGGAGAGCGCGGCGAGGGCGGCCAGCACCTGGGCCTCCCCGCAGTCGTCGAAGCCCGCCTCGCGGACCACCCCGCAGGCGGCCTCGCGGGCCGCCCGGTGGCCGGTGCCGCCGGCGGCGAGCAGGGCGAGGGCGACGGTGTACTGGGCGTCGCGCAGCATCGCGGTGAGCCGGACGCAGGTGGGCTTCTCCAGGCTCTCGACGCCGTACCGGCCGTGGCAGAAGGTGCACTGGACGCAGCCGAGGACGGGGCCGAGCGGCAGCACCGGGGTGCCGAGGACCCGCAGCCACCGCCGGCCGTGCTGCCGGCGGTAGTTGCGGTCTCCGCCGCAGCCTGGACAGAAGAAGTCACCGAGTACGTCGGTCCGCCACCGCGGGCGAACACCCCACAACCCTGTCACGGCGCCACTCCCCAGACATGGCAGGCGGCCTGCACATCCACGGGCAGGTCACGCGACCGGATGCCGGGGTCGTCCCACCGACCCGGTTCTCCGGTGGGTCGATGTTGCCACGGTTACGGGCACGTGTCAGCACCCCCAACGGAGAAAAATGTGGCGCAGGCCACACTCCGTCCGCGCACGGCCGCGGGCCGCCCGGGAAGGACGGCCCGCGGCTCCGCCGGGGGCGGGCACACCCGTGGGGATCAGGCGCGCTGCGAGCGGTTGACGGCGCTGATCATCGCCTTCAGCGAGGCCAGGACGGTGTTGCCGTCGATGCCCACGCCCCACAGCACCTTGCCGTCCACCGCGCACTCCACGTACGCGGCGGCCTGGGCGTCGCCGCCCTCGCTCAGCGCGTGCTCGGCGTAGTCCAGCACCCGGACGTCCACGCCGATCTGCGCCAGCGCGTCGGCGAAGGCGGAGACCGGGCCGTTGCCGGAACCGGTCAGGGTGACCGGGGTGCCGTCGACGACGGCCTCGGCGGTCAGCGCGTCCCGGCCGTCCTCGGTGGTCAGGGTGCGCGAGCCGCTCAGCGAGATCCGGCCCCACGGGTTGTCGGAGGTCGGCAGGTACTCGTCCTGGAAGACGTCCCAGATCGCGGCCGGGGTGACCTCGCCGCCCTCGGCGTCGGTCTTGGCCTGGATGATCCGCGAGAACTCGATCTGCATCCGGCGCGGCAGGTCCAGCTTGTGGTCGTTCTTCAGGACGTAGGCGACCCCGCCCTTGCCGGACTGGCTGTTGACCCGGATGACCGCCTCGTAGCTGCGGCCGACGTCCTTGGGGTCGATCGGCAGGTACGGCACGCCCCAGGTGTGCTCCTCGACCGGCACGCCCGCGGCCTTCGCGTCCGCCTCCAGGGCGTCGAAGCCCTTCTTGATGGCGTCCTGGTGCGAGCCGGAGAAGGAGGTGTACACCAGGTCGCCGGCGTACGGGTGGCGCGGGTGCACCTCCATCTGGTTGCAGTACTCGGCGGTGCGGCGGACCTCGTCGATGTCGGAGAAGTCGATCTGCGGGTCGATGCCCTGCGAGAACAGGTTCATGCCCAGGGTGACCAGGTCGACGTTGCCGGTGCGCTCGCCCTGGCCGAACAGGCAGCCCTCGATGCGGTCGGCGCCGGCCATGTACGCCAGCTCGGCCGAGGCGACGGCGGTGCCCCGGTCGTTGTGCGGGTGCACGGACAGGCAGACGTGCTCGCGGCGCGACAGGTGGCGCGACATCCACTCGAACTGGTCGGCTTGGACGTTCGGGGTGGCCCGCTCGATGGTGGCGGGCAGGTTCAGGATGATCTCGCGGCCCTCGCCCGGCTGCCAGACGTCCATGACCGCCTCGCAGACCTCCAGCGCGAAGTCCAGCTCGGTGTCGACGAAGATCTCCGGCGAGTACTGGTAGCCGAAGACGGTGTCGTCGCCCAGCAGCTTCTCGGCGTACTCCATCACCAGCCGGGTGCCGTCGGTGGCGATCGCCCTGGTGGCGGCCTTGTCGTTGCGGAACACCACCCGGCGGAACAGCGGCGCGGTGGCGTTGTACAGGTGGACGGTCGCCCGGGGCGCCCCGACCAGCGACTCGACCGTCCGCTCGATCAGCTCCTCGCGGGCCTGCACCAGCACCGAGATGGTGACGTCCTCGGGGATCGCCTCCTCCTCGATCAGCGAGCGTACGAAGGCGAAGTCGGTGGCGCCGGAGGACGGGAAGCCGACCTCGATCTCCTTGTAGCCCATGGCGACCAGCAGGTCGAACATCTTGCGCTTGCGGGCCGGCGACATCGGGTCGATCAGCGCCTGGTTGCCGTCCCGCAGGTCGGTGGACAGCCAGCGGGGAGCCTTGGTGATCACCTTGTCCGGCCACGTGCGGTCCGGCAGGTCGACGGTCCCGAACGGCCGGTAGCGGTCGTGGCGCATGCCGCTCGGGACCTGGCGGACGGTGGCGGCGGTGATCGGCGTGGGGCGGTCGACGAAGGCGGGGGCGGCGGGGATGGACACGGCGGAGCTCTGCTCGGTCATGAAGGTGACTCTCGGCTTCCTGTGGTGCGGGGCTCGGTCGGGGCGGTGAACACCCGACGGGCCGGCCTGCTGCCGCTGCGACCCCTCGACGGGTCACCCGATGTCATACGCGCAGCACAGTCCCCGCGGCGAGGGAGCCGGCCCCTGGTGGACTACAGGCCCTCGACGCGGCAGCTAAGAAGAAGCAGCCCGTGACGCATGATGTGTCCCAGCGTAACCCAGGCCGTCGCGACCCCGAAGCGAGTCGGGCCACCATTCCACTCCGTGAGACGGCTGCGAACCGTCCCGGCGCCGCGGGCCCCTCGGGAGGCCGCCGCCCCGCCCCCGGACGCGGCGACGCCGCAGATCAGCCGCCGTTGAGGGCCGCTTAAGGACGAGCTCCGGGAAAACCCCGGCAAATCCCAGCCCTGCGTAGCACCATGGACACCATGCGTATCCAGGTGACCCGGACCGGCGGCCTCGCGGGGGGCGTCCGCCGCGCGGAGCTCGACACCGTCGACCGCGTGGACGCCCCGCACGTCCACGCCCTCGCCCGCGAGGCCGTCGCGGGCGGCCTGCGCGCGCCCTCGTACGGCGTGCCGGACGGCTTCCACTACGAGATCACCGTCGACGGCCGGACGGTCCACTGCGCCGACCCGAAGCTGACCGAGTCGCAGTGGGAGCTGGTCTCCCTGGTGCTGCGCGAGGGCGCCTGAGCCGGGGCCGCCCGCGGTGCGCCGAAGGCCCGCCGGGCGGCGGGCCTTGCGGGCACGGCTGCGGTGGCGGCGGGCTCAGAAGCCGAGCTTGCGCAGCTGCTTCGGGTCGCGCTGCCAGTCCTTGGCGACCTTGACGTGCAGGTCCAGGTAGACCGGCGTGCCGAGCAGCGCCTCGATGTGCTTGCGGGCGGTGGTGCCGACGTGCTTGAGCCGCGCGCCCTTGGCGCCGATCACGATCGCCTTCTGGCTCTGCCGCTCGATGTAGACGTTGGCGTGGATGTCCAGCAGCGGGCGGTCGGCCGGGCGGCCCTCGCGCGGCAGCATCTCCTCGACCACCACGGCCAGCGAGTGCGGCAGTTCGTCCCGCACGCCCTCCAGCGCGGCCTCCCGGATCAGCTCGGCGACCATGATCTGCTCGGGCTCGTCGGTGAGGTCGCCGTCCGGGTAGAGCGGCTGGCCCTCGGGCAGCAGCTTGGTGATCAGCTCGCCGACCAGCTCGACCTGCTTGTCGCCGACCGCCGAGACCGGGATGATCTCGGCCCACTCGATGCCCAGCTCCACGCCCAGCTGCTGGATGGCGATCAGCTGCTCGGCCAGCCGCTTGGAGTCGACCAGGTCGGTCTTGGTGACGATGGCGACCTTCGGGGTCTTCCTGACCTCGCCCAGCTCCTTGGCGATGAACTTGTCGCCGGGGCCGATCTTCTGGTCCGCGGGCAGGCAGAAGCCGATCACGTCGACCTCGGCCCAGGTGCTGCGGACCAGGTCGTTGAGGCGCTCGCCGAGCAGGGTGCGCGGCTTGTGCAGACCGGGCGTGTCGACCAGGACGAGCTGGGCGTCCGGGCGGTGCACGATGCCCCGGACGGTGTGCCGGGTGGTCTGCGGACGGTCGGAGGTGATCGCCACCTTCGTTCCCACCAGGGCGTTGGTCAGCGTCGACTTGCCCGCATTGGGCCGGCCGACGAAGCACGCGAAGCCGGAGCGGTACGGGGAGGAGGAAGGGGCACTCATGCGCCCTATTGTCCCTGATCGACCGGGGCCGTACGGACGCCCCGTGCGGGTCAGTCCTTCCGGCCGCCCGTCACCGCCATCAGGCCCCAGGTCAGCACCGTCAGCAGGAAGGCGACCGAGCCCCAGAGCCAGAACGGCGAGCCGGTCTCCTCCCACTTGCCCATGCCCATGACGCCCAGCAGCAGCCCGGCGAAGAACGCCATCGCCCCCATGAACCGACCCCCCTCACCACCGACTCTCCCGGTGAGATTATCGGCCCGATCTTCGGGGCGGGTCGCCGGGCGCGGCGTGTGCCCGGGTCCGGCCGGCCCCGGGCACACGACCCCTGCGTGCGGTGCGCCTCAGCGCGCCTCGGCCGACAGCCGCAGCACCCCGTCCGGCCCGGCGAGCAGGACCGGGGTCCCGGCGCCGCCCAGGTCCCGGACCGCCGCCAGATCGGCCTCGGCCGGCTCCGCGGCCTCGCTGACCACGGCCGCCGCCTCCAGCGAACGGGCGCCGCTGGCCACCGCCATCGCCACCGCGGTCTGCAGCGCGGTCAGCCGCAGCGACTCCAGCGCCACCGTGCCGGCCACGTAGGTGCGCCCGGTCTCGTCACGCACCGCGGCCCCCTCCGCCACGCCGTTGCGGGCGCGGGCGGAGCGGGCCAGGGTGATGATCTTCTTGTCTTCGGGGTCGAGCTCGACGATGTCACTCATGCCGCTGAGCATAGGCGGCCCGCCCCGGCCGGAGGCTCAGTGCCCGATCGGGTTCGGCGGCCCCGGCTTGAGCACCTTGACGAAGGTCTTCGGACCGGACGGCAGCGGCTCCTCGTCGCCGATCCGCTTGCGCCAGTACGGGTTGTCGTGCGGCAGGTGGCTGCTCACCCGGCCGTACATCCCGAAGGTCAGGACGGCGAAGCCGAAGATGAACGCGAACAGCACGTTGGACATCCGGAAATTCAGGATGTTGGCGTCCGGGCGGCCGAGCACCGTCAGCCCGTAGAAGCCGGACAGGATGAAGAGCACTCCGACCGCCATGTTGAGGTTGGAGGCGAAGTTCCCGCCGATCACCGCTCCGGCGATCAGGACGCCGCCCATGACGACCGACAGGATGCTGAGCGCCCCGTTGGTCGACAGGCCCGCGATCTCGTCACCGCTGGTGGACAGGAAGCCCGGATGGTCCGCCAGCCCGAGGCAGCCGAACACCAGCAGGAACACCCCGCCCAGTCCGGCGCCGATCCGGTAGACCAGGGCGAGCCGGTGGTCGACCGGCAGTTCGTCTTGCAGCTTCATGGTGACCTCCCACTACGGTCCCGAGCACTACGTCCGGTGATGGTCCGCCGGAAGGAAGGGCGCCTCGTGCAGGTAGAGCGAACCGCACTGCTGGCAGCACGGCCGTTCGGTCTTCCCCCACATCTCCTCGCGCTCCGTCTCGGCGTCCTCACCCATGGTCCGCCCGCACATCGCCATCGCGGGGTCGGTGCTCCGCACCACGTGCCAGACCTTGACCCCGCCCGTCCGGCCACTGGGGCCGTACTCCGCGCGCAGTTGATGAGTCATACCCCCATGGTCCGAGCCCCGCACCGCCCCGGCAACCCCAGCCCGGCCCCCGCCGGCGGGGGCGGCGGAAACGCCGCCGGGCCCCCCTGCCGGTGCGGCGGGGAGGCCCGGGGAGCCGAACGGGTCCGGGGGCGGACGCGTGCGGGGGTCAGGCGGGTTCCGGGGCCTCGGCCGGGTCCTCGGCCGGGCGGCGGACCGGCGCGGCCACCATCGACCCGATCCGGTTGCGGCGGCCCGCCGAGGACTCGGCGGTCAGCCGGATCGCCAGCAGGTCGGTGACCGCCTCTTCGGGCAGCGGGATCTCGCAGGACGAACCCGGGATCGGCACCCGGCCCAGGTGCTTGGCCAGCAGGCCGCCGACGGTCTCGACGTCCTCGTCCTCCAGGTCGATGCCCCACAGGTCGCCGAGGTCCTCGACCAGCAGCCGGGCGGTGATCCGGTAGGAGCCGTCCCCGAGGTCCTCGACCGGCGCCATCTCCCGGTCGTACTCGTCGGTGATCTCGCCGACGATCTCCTCCAGGACGTCCTCGATGGTGACCAGCCCGGCGGTGCCGCCGTACTCGTCGATCACGATCGCCACGTGCGAGCGCATCTGCTGCATCTCGCGCAGCAGGTCGCCGGCCGGCTTGGAGTCGGGGACGAAGACCGCCGGACGCATCACGCCGGCGACCTCCTCCGACTCGGCGTCCCGGTTGATGTGGGTGCGGCGGACGAGGTCCTTGAGGTAGACGATGCCGACCACGTCGTCCTCGTTGTCGCCGACCACCGGGATCCGCGAGAAGCCGGAGCGCAGCGCCAGGGTGAGCGCCTGGCGGACGGTCTTGTGCCGCTCGATCATCACCAGGTCGGTGCGCGGCACCATCACCTCGCGGACGATGGTGTCGCCGAGCTCGAAGACCGAGTGCACCATGCGGCGCTCCTCGTCCTCGATCAGGTCGTCCTTCTCGGCGAGGTCGACCAGCGCCCGCAGCTCCGCCTCGGAGGCGAACGGCCCCTCCTTGTACCCCTTGCCCGGGGTGAGCGCGTTGCCCAGCAGGATCAGCAGCCGCGGGATCGGGCCGAGGATCCGGGCCAGCGGCAGCAGCACGAAGGAGGCCGCGGTCGCGGTGGTCAGCGGGTGCTGGCGCCCGATCGTGCGCGGCGAGACGCCGACCGCCACGAACGAGACCAGCACCATCACGCCGAACGCCAGCAGCACGGCCTGCCAGGTGGAGTCCAGGCTGCGCACGCAGACCACGGTGACCAGGACGGCCGCCGCCATCTCGCTGGCCACCCGGATCAGGGTGGCCAGGTTGAGGTAGCGGATCGGGTCGGAGGCCAGCGTCAGCAGCCGGTCGGACCCCCGCCGCCCGGCCCGGACGGCCTCCTCGGCGCGGAACCGCGAGGCCCGGGAGATGCCCGCCTCGGCGCACGCGGCCAGCCAGCCGAGCACGACGAGGAGGACGGCACCCGCGATGAAGCTCGTACTCTCACCACTCACCGACGGCCGGCCTCAGTGGGTGGTGGGCGCCGGGGAGATGCCCCCGAGGCCTTTGCCGGCCCGCCAGCCGTCGAGGATGCGCTTCTGGAGGGCGAACATCTCCTCCTCCTCCTCGGGCTCCTCGTGGTCGTAGCCGAGGACGTGCAGCACGCCGTGGACGGTGAGCAGCTGCAGCTCCTCGTCCATCGAGTGCTTGGAGGGGGCGGCCTTGCCCTGCTGCTCGGCCACCTCGGGGCAGAGCACGATGTCGCCGAGCAGGCCCTGCGGCAGCTCCTCGCCCTCCTTGCCGGGGCGCAGTTCGTCCATCGGGAAGGACATCACGTCGGTGGGGCCCGGGAGGTCCATCCACTGGATGTGCAGCTCCTCCATGGCCGCGCTGTCCACCAGGATCACGGACAGTTCGGACTGCGGGTGGATCCGCATCTTCTCCAGGGCGTAGCGGGCGACGTCGAGGATGGCTTCCTCGTCGGCATCCCACCCGGACTCGTTGGCGATGTCGATCGACATGTCGGGCTGGTTACTCAGCTTTCGGTGCGATGGGACTGGCGGGGTGCGCGCGAGCTGCGCCGCTGGGCGGGCTTGCGGGCCGGGAGGGAGCCCTCCTCGGACTCCTGCTGGGCGTCCCAGCGCTCGTACGCGTCCACGATCCGGCCGACCAGCTTGTGGCGGACCACGTCGGTGCTGGTGAGGACGGAGAAGTGGATGTCGGGCACGTCGGCCAGGATCTCCTGGACGACCTTGAGGCCGCTGCGGGTGCCGCCGGGGAGGTCGATCTGGCTGGTGTCGCCGGTGACGACCACCCGGGAGTTGAACCCGAGGCGGGTGAGGAACATCTTCATCTGCTCGGGCGAGGTGTTCTGGGCCTCGTCGAGGATGATGAAGGCGTCGTTGAGGGTGCGGCCGCGCATGTACGCGAGCGGGGCGACCTCGATGGTGCCGGCGGCCATCAGCCGGGGGATCGAGTCCGGGTCCATCATGTCGTGCAGCGCGTCGTACAGCGGGCGCAGGTACGGGTCGATCTTCTCGTAGAGGGTGCCGGGCAGGAAGCCCAGCCGCTCCCCCGCCTCGACCGCCGGGCGGGTCAGGATGATCCGGTTGACCTCCTTGGCCTGGAGGGCCTGGACGGCCTTGGCCATCGCGAGGTAGGTCTTGCCGGTACCGGCCGGGCCGAGCCCGAAGACGATGGTGTGCTTGTCGATCGCGTCGACGTAGCGCTGCTGGTTGAGGGTCTTGGGTCGGATCGTGCGGCCCCGGTTGGACAGGATGTTCGCGGTGAACACCTGCGACGGCGCCGGGCTGTCCGGGTCGTCCACGGCGCTGCGGAGCATGGCGATGGAGCGCTCCACGGAGTCCTCCGTCAGGGATTGGCCGGTGCGCAGCACCAGCATCATCTCGTTGAAGAGCTGCTGGACGAGGGCGACCTCGGCGCGTTCCCCGGTGGCGGTGACCTCGTTGCCGCGCACGTGGATGTCGGCGGCGGGGAAGCCCCGCTCGATCACGCGCAGCAGTGAGTCCGCGGTGCCGAGCAGGGTGACCATCGGGTGCTTCTCGGGGATGACGATCCTGGCGCTGGTGCGGCCGTCGTCGGCCGGCTCGGGGCGCGACTGTCCGTTCGTACGGGTCTGCGATGTGTCACTCATAGGTCGGCGCTGGGGCCTGCCTCATCCCAATCCGTGTCTCGTGGTGCCGCTCGGTCGGTCCGGGGTCACCAGGGTACGCCGCACGCGTGATCGCTGCGGCGGGCGGCGGCGCCGCACCCGTCGATGCTGGGGCAGACCGGTGGGCCGGCGCGAGCGGTTTTCCCGCGCCCCGGCCGGAGCCGGCCCGCCCGGCGGACCGGGTGGGTACCCCGGCCGGGGTCAGCGCCGCGGGGGTACGGGTACCCGGGCGAGGTCCTCGGCCACCACGATCTCGCCGTCGAAGTGCTTGCGGGCCTCGGCGAGGTGCTGGCCGAGGTCGGGGTAGCGCTGGGAGAAGTGGGTGAGGACGAGGGTGCGGGCGCCGGCCCCGGCGGCGACCCGGGCGGCCTGTCCGGCGGTGAGGTGGCCGTGGTCCTCGGCGAGCCGGGCGTCGGCGTCGACGAAGGTCGACTCGATGACCAGCAGGTCGGCGCCCTCGGCGAGTTCGTGCACGCCGTCGCAGAGCCTGGTGTCCATGACGAAGGCGAAGCGCTGGCCGGGCCGGGGCTCGCTGACCTCGTCCAGCGTGACGGTGCGGCCGGCGCGCTCCAGGAAGCCCTGGTGCTGGAGCCGGCCGATGTCGGGGCCGGCCAGGCCGAGGGCGGCGAGCCGTTCGGGGACGAGCCGGCGGCCGTCCGGCTCGGTGAGGCGGTAGCCGAAGGACTCGACGGGGTGCGACAGCCGGACGGCGTCCAGCGCGAAGCGGGCGCCGGGGGCGGGCAGCGGGCCCGGGTCCTCGATCGGGCGGGGGCGCAGCACGGCGGTCTCGTGGAAGGCCGTGGCGTGCCGCAGCCGCTCGAAGTACACCTCGCCGGAGGCCGGGAAGTAGACGTCGACCGGGTGCGGGACACGGTCCAGGTTGATCCGCTGGATGACCCCGGCGAGGCCCAAACAGTGGTCGCCGTGGAAGTGCGTGACGGCGATCCGGGTGATCTGGGTGGCGGAGACCCCGGCGTGCAGCATCTGCCGCTGGGTGCCCTCGCCGGGGTCGAGGAGCAGGCCCTCGCCGTCCCAGCGGAGCAGGTAGCCGTTGTGGTTGCGGTGCCGGGTGGGCACCTGGCTGGCGGTGCCGAGGACGACGAGTTCGCGCTGCGACAAGGTCAGACCATGTCCTCGTTCAGCGGCCGGCCGCCGAGCACGTGGACGTGGGCGTGGAAGACCGTCTGCCCGGCGCCGGCCCCGGTGTTGAAGATCAGCCGGTAGTCGGCGACGCCCTCGCCCGCGGCGACCTCGCCGGCCTCGGCGAGCAGCTCGCCGGCGATCTTCGGCTCGGCGGCGGCCAGCTCGGCGGCGTTCGGGTAGTGCACCTTCGGCACCACGAGGACGTGGGTCGGGGCCTTGGGCGCGATGTCGCGGAAGGCGAGGGTGCCCTCGCTCTCCCGGACGACCGTCGCCGGGATCTCCCCCGCCACGATCTTGCAGAACAGGCAGTCGGACTGCGGCTCGCCGGACATCGGCTACTCCTCGCGCACGGGTGCGGTGATCGTGGTCGTCGGCGGCAGCCTAGCCCAGCCGGGCGGCGCGCAGGGCGGAGCGGCGGACGATCCGCACCCCGCACGCCTCCTCGGCGTCGGGCATGTCGTCGATCACCAGGCTGAGGATGATCACGTAGCCGAGCAGCCAGCGCTTGAACAGGTGGCGCACCAACGGCGTGCGGCCGGTCTTGGGGCGCACCACCCGGGTGCCGAGCAGCAGCTTGCCGACGCTGAAGGCGGTGAGGCGGGTGAGCAGCACGTGGTTGACGAAGGAGACGGCGAGCGCCACCCCGATCAGCGTGCCGACGAACGCCCCGAGCGAGCTGTGGTCGCCGGAGGTGGCGGCGGCGGTGCGCAGGCCGGCGTAGATCGCGAGTCCGCCGTCGACGAAGGCGCCGAGGAAGCACCAGAACTCGTGGGCCTGCGCGGGCAGCGGGGGCCCGGCCTGCTGCTGCGGGTCCTGGGCGTGGGCCGGGTACCCCTGCGGGGGGTGCGCCTGGTGCCCGTACGGCTGCGGCTGGGCGTACTGCGGCGGCTGCGACTGGGCGTACGGCTGCGGCTGCCCGTAGCCCGGCTGCTGTCCGTAGCCCTGCTGTCCGTGGCCGGGCGGCGGGTAGCCCTGCGGCTGCCCGTACGCGGGCTGCTGCGGGTACGGCTGCTGCTGCGGATGGCCCTGCCCCGGGTAGGGCTGCTGCTGCGGGTACCCCTGGTGCGGGTACGGCGCCGGTCCGGCGGGCGGGTGGCCCTGTGCCATCTGGATTCCCCCGTGATGCGTCTTGATCAAGAACAGCCCCGCATCCTACCCAGGCCCGCGCCGGCGGGGACCGCGCGTGCGGTCCCCGCCGTGCCGGTCACAGCTCGGGCAGCGCCGGGGGCGTGCGGGCGGGCTGCTCGGCGAGCGCGGCGAGGGCGATCCGGACGCCCTCGGCGAGCTGCGGGTCCTCGCCGGCCGCCCACTGGTGCGGGGCGATCGGCACCTCGACGTCCGGTTCGACGCCGCGGTTCTCCACGCCCCAGCCGTACCGCTCCAGCCAGAACGAGTACTTGGGCTGGGTCACCAGGGTGCCGTCGACCAGCCGGTAGTTGCTGTCGATGCCGATGACGCCGCCCCAGGTACGGGTGCCGACCACCGGGCCGATCCCGAGGGCCTGGATGGCGGCGTTGACGATGTCGCCGTCGGAGCCGGAGAACTCGTTGGCCAGCGCCACCACCGGTCCCCGCGGGGCGTCGGCCGGGTAGGGCACCGCGCTGGCGATGTCGCGGGCGAGGTCCCAGCCGATGATCTTGCGGGCGAGCTTCTCGATGACCAGCTGGGAGGTGTGGCCGCCGCGGTTCTCCCGGATGTCGACGATCACGCCCTCCTTGGCCATCTCCACCCGCAGGTCGCGGTGGATCTGCGCCCAGCCGGACACCTGCATGTCCGGGACGTGCAGGTAGCCGAGCCGGCCGCCGGAGAGCTCCCGGACGGCGGCGCGGCGGCCGGCCACCCAGTCGTGGTAGCGCAGCGGCTCCTCGTCGGCGAGCGGGACGACCACCGGGTGCCGGCGGTCGGTGCCGTCCTTGCCGGCGACGGTCAGCTCGACCGGCTGGCCCGCGGTGCCGGCCAGCAGCGGGGCCGGTCCGGTCACCGGGTCGACCGGGCGGCCGTTGACCGCCAGCACGGCGTCCCCGGGGCGGACGGCGGCTCCGGGCGCGGCCAGTGGCGAGCGGGCCCGCGGGTCGGAGGACTCGCCGGGCAGGATCCGCTCGATCACCCAGCGGTCGCCGTCCTTGACCAGGTCGGCGCCGAGCAGGCCCTGGCGGCGGGCGGGTTCGGCGCTGTGCCCGTACCCGATGACGTAGGCGTGCGAGGTGCCCAGCTCGCCCTGGACCTCCCAGAGCAGGTCCACCAGGTCGTCGTACGAGCCGAGCCGCTCGACCAGCGGGCGGTAGCGGGCGAGGGCTCCGGCCCAGTCGAAGCCGCCGAGGTCGGCGCGCCAGAAGTTGTCCCGCATCAGCCGGCCGGCCTCGTCGAACATCTGCCGCCACTCGGCCTCCGGGTCGACGGTGACCCGCAGCCGGCTGAGGTCGACGTCGATCTCGTCGTCCTCGCCGACGGCCTTGTGGTCGGCGGGGACGATCCGCAGCGAGCCCTCGTCCAGGACGGCGAGCCGGCTGCCGTCGCCGCTGACGGCGAAGGCGTCCAGTCCGTCGACCAGCTCCTCGGCGCGGCGCTTGCGGAAGTCGAAGCGCTCCAGGGTCGGGCGGGGGCGCTCGTCCTCCAGCGAGGCGGCCTCGTCGCCCAGTTCGCCGAGCAGCGGCAGCCTGGTCCAGAGCACGCCGTCCTTGGCCGCCTTCAGGGTGCCGAACCGGCCGCCCTCGACCGGGAACGGCACGATCCGGTCGGCGATGCCGTCCAGGTCGACCCGGGTGGTCGGCGGGGAGTCGGTGGCGGCCTCCTCGCCGTCCGCCTTCTTGCCCTTGGGCTCGTCGTCCTCGCCGCCGACCGGGCGGCCGGCCCGCAGCGGGCCGAACGGGGACGGGGTGTCGGCGGCCAGCGTGATCAGGTACGGGCGGCAGCCGTTCGGGAAGGACAGGTCGAAGACGTGCGAGTCGTAGACCGGGTCGAAGTTGCGCAGCGAGAGGAACGCCAGGTGCCGGCCGTCCGCGGTGAAGGCCGGGGAGGTGTCGACGAAGCGCTGCGGGGTGGCCTCGCCGACCGTCCGGGTGGCCAGGTTGGCCAGCACGATCTGGCGCAGCGACCATGGGCCGAGGGCCGGCTGCGACCAGGCCAGCCAGGCCGAGTCGGGGCTGAACACCAGGCCGCTGACCTCGCCGTCGGTGCTGTGCGCCAGCTCGTGCACGGCACCGTCGGCGAGCGTGACCTGCAGCACCCGGCCGTCGTGCGAGCCGACCGCGGCCTGCTTGCCGTCCGGGGAGACCACCAGGCTGCGGACCCGGCCGAGCCGGCCGGCGGCCAGCCGGCGGCGCTCGGCGCCGAGCGCCTCGGGGGCGTACTCCAGGGCGTCGTCGCCCTCGGCGTCGGTCACCCAGAGCACGCCCTGGGCGCCGTCCTCGCCGGGCACCACGCGGGGCAGCCGGGCCCGGACGCCCGGGGTCTCGTCGAGCACCCGGGCGGGGCCCTCGCGGTGGGTGAGCCAGTGCACGCTGCCGCGGACCACGACGGCACCGGCCCGGCCGGTGCGGTCGGGGGCGGCGCCGTCCAGCCAGTGCGCGGCGGCCACCGGGCGGGGGCGGCGGCCGGCCCGCGGCCCGGCGAGCCGGATGTCGAGGCGGCGCGGTTCGGCGCCGTCGAGGTCGTCGAGCAGCCAGAGGTCGCCGGCGCTGTGCCAGACCACCCGGGTGCCGTCGGTGGCGGCGCCGCGGGCGTAGAAGCCGTCCGGGGCGGTGGAGTGGCGGCGCAGGTCGGTGCCGTCCGGGAGGCTGGAGTACAGCTGTCCGGTGCCCTCGTGGTCGGAGAGGAAGGCGATCCGCCCGCCGGCCCAGAGCGGGGAGTCGAGGTGGCCGTCGAGGTCGGCGTGGACCCGGGCGAACTCGTCGGCGCCGAGCCAGAGCTTGCCGGTCTGGCCGCCGCGGTAGCGCTTCCACTGGGCGGGTTCGCGGCCGATCGCGGACAGCAGCAGCACCCGCGCGCCGCCCGGCTCCTGGGCCAGCCCGCCGACCGGCCCGTACGGCAGCCGCTCGGGCTCCCCGCCGTCCAGCGGCACGGCGAACGCCCAGGTGCGGCGGAGCGTGGCCTGGCCTGCGGTGGTGGCGGCGACCGGGCGGCCGTCCGCGGTCCAGCCGAGCAGCTGGGTCTGGGCGCTGCCCCAGTACGTCAGCCGGCGGGCCGGGCCGCCGTCGACCGGGGCGACGTGCACCTCGGGGGCGCCGTCCCGGGTGGAGGTGAAGGCGATGTGCTGCCCGTCCGGGGAGAACCTCGGGCGGCGGACCGGCACCTGGTCGGCGGTCAGCCGCCAGGCCCGGCCGCCGTCCAACGGGGCGAGCCAGATGTCGTTCTCGGCGACGAAGGCGACCAGGTCGCCGTGCAGGTGCGGATGGCGCAGGTAGGCGCCGGCTGGGGTGCTCCGGGGTTCGCTCACGGCGCCAGCCTAGGCACGTACGCGTACGGTGCACCCGGATTTCCGGCACACCGGCCCCGCACGGGTGGCCGCGGCGGGCCGCCGGACGGGCTCAGCCCCAGCGGCCGGTGCGGCCGAGCAGCAGGGCTCCAGCCGCGACGCCCGCGGTGGAGGTCCGCAGCACGGACGGGCCGAGCCGGTACGGCGCCGCGCCGACCTCGGCGAAGGCGGCCAGCTCCTCGGGCGAGACGCCGCCCTCGGGCCCGACCACCAGCACGAGGTCCCCGGCGGTCGGCAGCTCGGCGGAGGCCAGCGGCCGCGCGCCGTCCTCGTGCAGGACGGCGGCGAAGGCGGCCCCGGCCAGCACGGGGGCCAGCTGCCGGGTGGTGGCGGGCTCGCGCACCTCGGGGAAGCGCAGCCGGCGGGACTGCTTGCCGGCCTCGCGGGCGGTGGCGCGCCACTTGGCGAGCGCCTTGGCGCCGCGCTCGCCCTTCCACTGGGTGATGCAGCGGGAGGCCGACCAGGGGATCACCACGTCCACCCCGACCTCGGTCATGGTCTCGACGGCGAGTTCGCCGCGGTCGCCCTTGGGCAGCGCCTGGACGACCACGATCCGCGGGCCGGGCTCCGGCTCGCGGCGCACCGCGGTGACGGCCACCTCGATCGCGTCCTTGCCGTGCACGGCGGCGACGGTGCCGTCGACGCCGAGCCCGAGGCCGTCCGCGAGGGTGACCGCCTCGCCCGGCTCCAGCCGCTTCACGGCGGCGGCGTGCCGCCCCTCGGGGCCGTCCAGGCGGACCACCGCGCCGGGGGCGGCGGCCTCGATCTGCGCGGTCTCGACGACGAACACGGGCGCGGTCATGGGGGTTCCCTGGGGTCGGTGCGGTGGTACGGCGGCGCCCCGCCGGGCCGGCGGGCCGCCCGGGGCGCGGGCGGGGGCCGCGCCCCGCGGGGGCCGCCCGCGGAGCGGCGGCGCCCGCC
>NZ_JBSGXP010000178.1:0-17198 GCF_053610105.1 Kitasatospora sp. NPDC054939
GCGACACGGGCCCCCGGCCCGCCCCCCAGCGGGAGAGCGCCTGGGGCCGGGTCCCCTGCGGGGTGCGCCGGCCACCCCCCCGGGGCCCCCAATCGCCGAGCGGTTCGGGCCCCGTGGGGTCGGGACCCCTGACAGCGCATAGGCGGTGGGCGGCTCGGCGGTCGGGCGGCGGACGGGCCGTCAGCCGCGGGACACCACGTTGCCGCTCTGGCCGGCGTACCCGGGCGGGTCAACCGCCGGCGGAACCGAACACGGAACCGGATCGGGGTGCGGTGGCGTCGTGGGCGGTCAGTGCGGCGTGCAGGGTGAGCCGGTCGGCGCCCCGTGCGGCGTCCAGCCCGGTGAACTCGGTGGCCTTGCGCAGCCGGTAGTCCACCGTGTTGGGGTGCACCTGGAGCCGGGCGGCCGACAGGCGCCGGTCGAGGCCGCAGGCGAGGAACGCGCGCAGGGTGTCGAGCAGTTCGGGCCGGGCGGTCAGCGGGGCGAGCAGGGCCGCGAGCCGGTCCCTGGCCGGGCCTGGGCGGCTGAGCTGGTACTCCAGCAGGACGTCGTCGAGCAGGTACAGTCCCGGCCCGCGGCCGGAGGACTGCGCCACCTGCCGTACCTCGCCCGCCAGCCGGGCGGCCTCCGCGACGCCGTCCGGCGCGGCGACGGCCGCCGCCACCAGCAGCTCGGCCCCGCAGACCCGGGCGAGATGGGCGACCTGGCGGGCGAGCCGCTCCCGGTCGGCGGCCCCGAAGTCGGCGGGATCCCCCGTGCCGGGGACCAGCACCAGTCCGCTGTGGGGGGAGAGGGCGGACAGCAGCACGCCCGCCGTCCGGCGCTGGAGTTCGTTGCGCAGCCGGCGGAGCTTGCGGCGGGCGGCCACCGAGTGGCTCACACCGGGCTGCCGTTCGTCCGGGTGCGGCCCCACGGCGACCGCCAGGACCAGGTAGGAGGGCGGGAGCCGGATCCCGGCGCGGTCGGCCGCGGCCCGCGGGTCGCCGCCCGCCAGCAGCCTGGAGATCAGCGCCTGCCGGGCGACCTGCTCGTCGCCCAGTGCGGCCTGCCGCTCCTGGACGTACCCGGCCGCGACCGCGCAGCTCACCAGCCGCAGGTAGTCGAGCAGTCGGCGCTGCACCAGCAGCACGTCCGCGAGGTCGTCCGGTCCGGCGGTCGCGAGGACCGGGGCCGCGCACTCCTGCGCGCCGAAGTGGTACGCCCCGACGACGGCCTCCAGCGGTATGCCTTCGTCCGCGCGGCGGGCCGACGATTCGCTGATCCTGGCCAGCTCGGCCTCGTCCGGCAGCTCGCCGGTGCGCAGCACCTCGATGAACGCCCGGATGCCGCGGTCCACCTCGCGGGTGATCTCGCCGCGCAGTTGTTCGGTGGGGAGCGTGCCGTAGGCGGGGAGTTGCTCGACCAGACGGGCCATCACCGCCGGGGCCAGGTGTGCGGCGGCGGCCAGCAGCCGTACGTGGACGGGCAGGCCGCCGAAGTGCGGTGCCCGGTCGGGCTCCGCGGTGTTGGACGCGGTCACAATCCACCTCGCGAATCTCTGTGGTCCGGCCCGGGGACACGGTGGCCGTACCGCCTCCATGATGGTTTCCGGGACGTTACCTACCAGTTGGTAACACGCCATCCGGGGGATCACCAGACGGGCGCGGACCCCTCCCGCACCCGTCACCGGACCCCCACACCCTCCCCACCCCCACATCCACCGGAGGACCCGCCGTGCCCGCGCGAGAGGCCGCCCCGCCCCCCACCCCCACCCGCCGCACCGCAGGCGAACCCGCACCCGCCGTCAGAGGCTGACCGCCACCAGGGGCCGACGGGCGCCGGTCCGCCCGGTCGGGCCATGCGGCCCTGCGCGTCGCCGGACGCGCCGGCTGCGGCCCCGCCATCCTCGATCCGTACGCCGACGGCTGCCCCGGTGAACCGACCGGCGCCGCCACCCGACGGCACGTCACCCCGGCGACCCGGCCTGCCCGGCAGCCCTGCCCCCACCCGGTGGCGCCACCACCGGAGATCACCCCGAACCACCCCACCCCACCCCACCCCACCCCACCCCACCCCGCCCCGATCCACCCCACCCCACCCCGATCCACCCCAAGGATCCCGACCCACGAACCGGGGGAACCATGCGCCGTACCTCGTCCCGTACCCTGGCCGCCGCCGTCGCCGTCGCGGTGGTCACCGCGACGGCCGCCACCGCCGCTCCGGTCGCCTCGGCCGCCGGAGCCGCGCCGTCGGCCACCACGGCGAGCGACCCGTTCTACACCTACACCGGCAGCGAGCCGCTGGGCTCGATCGCGCCGGGGACGGTGCTCAAGACCCGCACCCTGCAGTACCACCTGGTCGGCCTGCCCACGCCGGTCAAGGCGATCCAACTGCTCTACCGCACCACCGACGCCCAGGGCCGCCCGGCCGCCAACGTCACCACGGTGGTGCGCAGCCTCACCGGCGACGGCAGCAAGGCGGTGTCCTACCAGTCCTTCTACGACTCCCTCAACCCGGCGGACGGCCCCTCCCGGGCCATCGCCGGCGACCTCACCCTCGGCGGGGTCATCCCGAACGCCGAGGCCCTCTTCATGGCGCCGCTTCTCCTGCAGGGGTACACCCTCGTCATCCCGGACACCGAGGGCCAGAGCGCCGACTTCGCGGCCGGCCCGGAGTACGGCACCAACACGCTCGACTCGATCCGCGCCGCGACCCGGTCCGCGGCGACCGGCCTGAACGCCGACACCTCGTTCGGCCTCATGGGGTACTCCGGCGGCGCCATCGCCACCAACTGGGCGGCGGCCCTCGCGCCGACCTACGCCCCAGAGGTCAACCGCAAGCTGGTCGGCTTCGCCGAGGGCGGCCTGCTCGTCGCCCCGGCCCACAACCTCAAGTACGTGGACGGCTCGCTCGCGTGGAGCGGCGTCATCCCGATGGCCGTCATCGGGGTCTCCCGCTCCTTCGGCATCGACCTCAAGCCCTACCTGAGCGACTACGGCCTCAAGGTGTACCGCGAGCTGGAGGACGGCTCCATCGTCAACGCCCTCGGCCAGTACCCCGGCCTCACCTGGAAGAAGATGGCGAAGCCGCAGTACGCCGACCCCAACTCGGTCCCGGCCTTCCTGGAGGCGGTGAACCGGATCAACCTCGGTTCGGCGCCCACCCCGACCGTCCCCGGGTACATCGCCCAGGGCAACGCGGGCGTCCTGGAGGGCACCTTCGGCAGCCCCGCGGGCATCGGGACCGGCGACGGGGTCATGGTCGCCGGTGACGTCCGGGCGCTCGCCCGCCAGTACTGCGCCACCGGCAACGGATCGATCAAGTACCAGCAGTTCGACCTGCTCAGCCACGTGGGCGTCCCCGTCGTCTGGGCGCCCGTCGCCCTCGACTGGCTGAACGACCGCTTCGCGGGCAAGCCCGCCCCCACCGACTGCGGCCGCATCCCCGCCGGCAACTCGCTCGCCCCGGAGAAGCCGGCCCCGACCTCCTGACCTCCCGTCACCGTCCGGGGCCGCGACGTGGCCCCGGCTGGGTCAGGGCCCCGATCACCTCGCCCCGATCACTTCGCCCCGCCGGTCCGTCCGGCGGGGCGAAGTGCTGTCGGCTCCCGTCCGCTACCCCGCCGCCCCCTGACCGTCCGCCGCGCCCACGGCCGCGGTCACGGCCTCGGGCACCTCCACGTCCTTGACCAGCTTCACGGTGCCGGTGTTGGCCACGAACCGGGCCGCGACCCATCCCTTCCGGTCGCGCAGCAGGTACCAGATCTCGTTGCCGTCGATGTTCTGGGCCCGCGCCTTCGCCCGCAGGCCGACCCTGGCGCCCTCGGGCAGCGTGCCGATGACGGAGGAGTCGGCGGTGGGGAACTGCCGGATGTTCACCCCCAGGTTGCTCACGACAGTTCCGAACGGCTCGGCAGGTGCAGCAGCCATCTCTTCCTCGCTTCTCGGTCATCGACACGACAGGGCCCGCCGCAGCGCGGGCTCCCGGACCGGGCGGACCGGTGACGGCCCGCCCGTGTGCCGTGAGCCTAGGAGAAGGGCGTGTGCGATCGGATGCTCCGACGGCGGCTCGGCAATCCGTTCGCCTCAGCCGCTTGACCTCCGTGTCCACCACCCGCCAGGCGGCCAGGACGGACAGGGCCGCCTCGGCCGGGTCCGCCGCCCACATGGGCGCCTCGGGGAGCCCCGACGCCCGGGAGCGCAGGGCCGATGCGAGCGGGGTGAGGGCTTCGTAGAGCGCCTTGTCGAGCTCTACCTGTTCTTCGGGAGTGATCTCGATCGGGACCATATGACAACTCTGGTTACCGACCAAGGCTAGGTAGACCGTGGTTGTCGACCTTCCGCCGCCGGACGGGTGGATTGCGCGGGGAGCAGCGCGCGGCGGCGGCCGGGGGCGCAGCGGGACGCGCATACTCGCGCCCGATGAGGCGGACTGCGGCGGATCCGGCGCCGCACCGCCCGGACGAGGGGAGACGTTGATGCACCGTCGCGGCGTAGCGAGGCGGACCGCCGCCCGGCCGGGCCTGCGCGTGGCCCTACCGCTGGTGGCAGGTGTACTGCTGGGCGGACCGCTGCTGACCGGGTGCACGTCCGGGGCGGCGAGCGGCCCGGCCGCCGCGCCCGCGCAGAGCCCGACGTCCGCCCCCGCCACCGCGCCGCCCGCGCAGCCGCCTCCGCAGCTGACGGACGAGCAGGTGGCCTCCGCCGTGGCCCGGATCGACGCCTACGCGCAGAACGCCCTGGCGAAGACCGGGGTCCCCGGGCTGGCCCTCGCCGTCGTGTACAAGGACAAGCTGGTCCACGCGAAGGGCTTCGGCGTCCGCCGGCTCGGCAGCCCCGAGACGGTCGACCCCGACACGGTGTTCCAGCTCGCCTCGGTCTCCAAGCCGATCTCCTCGACGGTCGTCGCCGGGGCGGTCGGCCAGAAGGCGGTGAAGTGGGACGACCCGGTCGTCACCCACGACCCGGGCTTCGGTCTGGCCGACCCGTGGGTGAGTACCCACGCGACGATCGCGGACCTCTTCTCGCACCGCAGTGGACTCCCGGACCACGCCGGCGACCTGCTGCAGGACCTCGGCTACCAGCGCGACTACATCCTCCAGCACCTGCGCGACCAGCCGCTCGCACCGTTCCGGGCGAGCTACGCCTACACCAACTACGGCCTCACCCAGGCGGCGGTGGCCGTGGCGAAGGCCAAGGGGGTCGCCTGGGAGGAGCTGGCGGCGGACGTCCTCTACGAGCCGCTCGGGATGACCTCGACGAGTTCGCTGCGCGCCGCCTACGATGCTGCGGCGAACAAGGCGACACCGCACGTGCGGACCGACGCCGGCTGGCAGGTCAGCGCCACCGAGAACCCGGACCCGCAGTCCCCGGCCGGCGGGGTGTCCTCCACCGTCCAGGACCTCGCCCGCTGGATGCGGTTGCAGCTCGCCGACGGCTCCTTCGAGGGCCGGCAGGTCGTCGACGCGGCGGGGCTGAACGAGACCCGGATCCCGCATGCCGTCTCCAGCCCGCCGAGGACGCCCGCGGGCAGCGCCGGTTTCTACGGCCTCGGCTGGAACGTCAGCAACGACACCCGGGGCCGCCTGCGGCTGAACCACTCCGGCGCCTTCGAACTGGGCGCGGCCACCGTGGTGACCCTGCTGCCGTCCGAGCAGCTCGGCATCGTCGTCCTGAGCAACGGCCAGCCGATCGGCGTCCCCGAGGCGGTGGCCGAGGAGTTCTTCGACCTCGCCCAGAACGGCCGCGAGACGGTCGACTGGCTCGGTTTCATGGGCCAGGTCGTGCCGGCGGCTGCGCTGGAGGGCGTCTCGCCGACCGACTACACCAAGCCGCCGGCCGGTGCCGCCCCGGCGAAGGCGGACTCGGCGTACGTCGGCACGTACGGCAACGGCTACTACGGGCCGCTGACGGTGACCTCCGCGAACGGCGGGTTGGTGATGACGCTCGGGCCGGACAACCGGCAGTTCCCGCTCCAGCACTACGACGGCGACGTCTTCAGCTTCCGGACGACGGGAGAGAACGCCGTCGGCCTGTCCGGGGTCACCTTCACGGTCGGCGCCGACGGGCAGGCCTCCCGGGTGGTCGTCGAGCAGCTCGACCACGAGGGCCTCGGCACCTTCACCCGCACCTGAGCCCCCGGCGGCCGCGTCGCCGCGTCGCCGCGTCGCCGTACCGCCGTGCGGCCCCGGGCCGGGTGGCGCGGGGCCGCGTGGGGTGGTGGCGGGGTCAGCAGGTGATCGTGCCCCGGCGCAGGGCGTGGCCGCCGGTGTTGCCGTCGTCGGACCAGTGGACGGGCTTGGTGCCGCCGACGCACTCGGCGGCCCCGGCGATCGCGAAGCCCTCGTTGTTGAGGTTGGACATCCCGGTCGGGCGGTCGAGGACGGCGGTGGTGGCGAACACGCCGGAGGCGTTGACCTTCAGGGTGTGGTGCCGGCCGTTGCAGGTGTCGTCGCAGACCGCCCAGAGGCGCGCCGCCTGCGGCTCCCACTGGACCTCCATCACCCCGGCCAGGCCGGTGCTGATCGAGGCGACGCGGGTGAAGGCGCCGCTGTCCTGGAGGACGTAGCCGTGGATGCTGCCGGTGCCCTCGACGCCGACGAAGAACACGCCGCCGGTGTGGGCGCCGTACCCGGCCGGGTCGTACGCGGCGCCGGTCGACTCGTCCTTGAAGCCGGCGGCGGTCAGCGCGCCGTCGGGGACCCAGGTGATGCCCTCGAAGCCGGCGTTGGAGCCGACCGCCGGCAGGTTCGCGGTGAGGTTCCACTCCTTGGTGGCGGTCAGCGTGGTGCCGGTGCCGCCGACGTCGTAGCGCAGGACGGACAGCCGGCTGGTGCCGGACGCGTCGCCGTTGCGCTCGCTGGCGACGAACACGCCGCCCGCCGCACCGGCGGAGGTGACGGTCACGCCCTCGCTGTCGGGGCTGCCCGAGCCGCCCGGGAAGCGCAGCGTCCGGCCGGAGGTCCAGCCGCCGGACGTGTCGGGCGTCCAGCCGCCGGAGCCGTTGGGGACCAGGCGCCAGAGCCTGCCGGAGTTCTGCGCCGCCCACAGCACACTGCTGCCCTCCTGGTGGAGGCCGCTGAGGTCGGTCCCGAAGACGTTCGAGGCGTCGGCGTTGGCGACGGTGCTGCCGCCGGGCCACGCCGCCGGGGTGCCGCCGCCACCGCCGCAGCTGTTCGCGGCGCCCAGGGTGAGCTGGGCCTGGGCGAACGCGCCGGTGCCGTCGGGGCAGCGCGACCAGGACGGCGAGGAGTGGGTGCTCCAGTTGAAGCTGTCGACCAGGGTGCTGCCGTTCGGCAGGTAGAGCCGGGCCTTGTCGGAGGAGCCCAGGCCGAAGGCGTTGTGGACGTCGAAGGACTTGAAGGCCCCGGCGGCGAGGGTGGTGCCGGCCGCGACGGTGTAGCCGGAGCCGTTGTTGTCGTCCTTGAGGACCCAGCCGGAGAGGTCGACGGCGGCGGTGCCCTTGTTGACGAGCTCGATCGAGTCGTTGACGGATCCGGTGGTCACCACCTCGTTGATCCGGATGTCGTCGGCCGGTGCGGCGCTGGCGGGGGCCACCCCGACCAGGCCGCCGGCCAGCACGGGGCCGACGGCGGCGAGGAAAAGGGTGAGGCTGCGGCGCCGGCGCGGTGCGCGCGATGCGGTCACGAGGTCCGTCCTGGGGTCGTGCTGACAGGGCGGCACCACGGTCCCGGTGGCCCGCCAACGCAGCCGCTCCGGCAGGCGAGCGCCGCGTGAACGGCGGACGAACCACCGCGCCCGGCCGCCTCCCGCACCCCCGGCAGGCGGGTGACCCACTGGAGCGGGGCGCGTGGCGTGTGCTTTCCGGCCGGATCGCCGGGATCGCCCGCCTGCCGCGCTGCGGACGGACGCCCGTTCGGGCAACTCCCCTCCGTGGACGGATGGTTGGCGTGAACGCGACCCCGCCCCGTTGACCGTGCACACGCCGCGCCCGAGGCTTCACGCATCCCGCACATCTGTCGCATCGTCATCACGCTCTCTGGGCAGGCGGGTTCACCCCGGTCGACCGTCTCCGGAAGGACCTTCCGATGCGCCGCACCACCGGCCTGCTCACCGCCGCCGCCGTCCTCGGCGGCGCCGCGCTGCTCTCCGCCCCCGCCGCGAACGCCCGAGCAGCGGCGGGCTGTTACGCCTACGTCGGCGGCTGGAACGCCTACGGCAACTGCACCGGTATCGACCCGCTGCAGACCTGGTACGTCACCGCGACCTGCGAGTACTGGAACACCGACCACACGGTGCGGTTCTCCCGGCCCGTCACCAGCTACTCGGTGGCGGGCGACGGCACGGCCGTCGCCTCCTGCGGCGTCAACGACACCGTGCTGTTCCCCCGCGTCGTGTACGGCCCCAAGCTCCCGCCCCAGCCGGCCGGTCCGGTCGGCCCGATCACCGGCTACGCGGGCAAGTGCGTGGACGTGAAGGGCGCCGCCACCGGCAACGGCACGCCCGTCCAGATCTACGACTGCAACGGCACCGGTGCCCAGCAGTGGAAGATCGCCGTGGACGGCACGATCCGCGCCTTCAACAAGTGCATGGATGTGACCGGCGCCGGCACCGCCAACGGCACCAAGATCCAGCTCTACACCTGCAACGGGACCGGTGCCCAGCAGTGGCAGGTCCGCGCCGACGGCTCGATCCTCAACCCGCAGTCCGGCCGGTGCCTGGACAACCTGGGCTTCTCCGCCACCAACGGCAACCAGCTCGGCATCTGGGACTGCAACGGCGCCGCCAACCAGGTCTGGCACGTGCCCGCCTGACCGCAGCACGCGCCCCGCCCGGCCGCGCTCCTGCCCGGGGGCGCGGCCGGTGCCGTTCCGTCCGGCGCGCGGGAACCCGGGGTCAGCGGGCGGCGAGGTGGTGCTCGATGCCGTCCAGGAGCCGCTGGAGTCCGAACTCGAAGGCGCCGTCCTCCGGTTCGTCGAAGGCGCCGTGCTCCCACAGGCGGTAGAGGTGGGGGAAGCGTTCGCGGGTGACGAACCGGGTGAGGTAGGGGGTCGCCAGGGCCCACCACTGCTCGTAGTCGACGCCGCCCTGCCGGGTGTCGGCCTGCCGGTCGGCGAGGGCCTGGCCGACGCCGCGGACGAAGGCGTCGACGCCGGCCGCGATCCGTGCGGTGTCGCGGGGGTCGAGGCCGAGCCGTTCGAGGATGCCGTGGAGGGCGTCGGAGCGCGCGGTGGTGTGCGGGCCCATGAGCAGGAGCCCGGGGGCGGATACGGCGCTGCTCCACGGGTGGCGGGCGGCCAGGCCGTGCGCGTCGCGGGCGTACTGCTCCAGTGCCGCGCGCCAGGGGGCGTCCGCCGGAAGCGCCGGCAGGGTGCCGGTGACGCGGTCGAGCATCAGGTGGAGGAGCTCGGCGCGCCCGGGGACGTAGGTGTAGAGCGACATGGTCCCGACGCCGAGCCGTTCGGCCACCCGCCGCATGGACAGGTTCTCCAGGCCGTCGGTGTCGGCCACGGCGATCCCGGCGTCGACGATCCGCTCCAGGGTGTGCTTCGGCTTCGGCCCGCGGTTCGGCGGCGCGCCCGTACCCCACAGCAGCTCCAGGATCCGCCCCGGATCCGTCCGCTTCCCGTCGCCCATCAGGCCCGACCCCCTTCTCTCCGTACGGCCTACTGGACAACCCCGCGCCGGTCCGTGCGGCGCCCGGAGGCGGGCGGGGTGTCCTGGATCACAGAAACTCGGTACAGCGTACGGGTTTAACTTCGTACGTCGCACGGTTATATTCACCTAGCTACTCCGTACAAGGTACTGAGTTTCTGGAGATGGGGGTACGGCGTGAACATCGCGATCCGGGCGAGCGGACTGGTGAGGACCTGCGGGAAGCGCAGCGAGGTGTGGGAGGCCGTACGGCTCGACCGCTGACCGCTGACCGGCTCGGGCCGGTCAGTCGCACCTTCGCGCACCGGACCACCGCCCGGACCACTTGATCCGCACCGCGTCCGGGCGCATCATGCCCACGCAGCGTCCGCCCGACCGCGCCCCGCCGCCGCGCCCCGCCGCCTCGTACCCCGCCGATCCGCCCCGCGCCCACGCCCCGCACCCACGCCCCGCCCCGGACCAGGAGCCCACTTGCCGCACCCCGCCATCCGCACCACCGACCACCGGCTCGCCGCGGAGCAGACCCACGTCTCCGCGATGTACGCCCTGCTCGACCGGCAGACCGCCGAACTCCGCGCCGCACTCGACCGCCTCCTGAAGGCCCCCGCCGACGAGACCGGCGGAGCGTACGCCCGCGACGCCGCCGCCGAGCACCTGGCCGGCCGACTGCGCCGACTCGACGGCGCCGGCCAGGGGCTGTGCTTTGGACGGATCGACCACGCGGACGGCACCGCCCTGCACATCGGACGCCTCGGCCTGCACACCGACGACCGTGAACTCCCGCTGCTGGTCGACTGGCGGGCCGACGCCGCCCGCCCCTTCTACACCGCCACCCCCGTCCACCCCCAGGGCCTGCGCCGGCGCCGCCACCTGCGCCTGCGCGACCGCACGGTGCGCGACATCAGCGACGAACTCCTCGACGGCACACCGCCCGCCGCGGACGACCTGGTCGCCGACAGCCCGCTGGTCGCCGCCCTGGAAGCCAAGCGGACCGGCCGGATGGGCGCGGCCGTCTCCACCCTCCAGGCCGAGCAGGACGCGATCGTCCGCTCCCCGCACCGCGGGGTGACCGTGGTGCAGGGCGGACCGGGCACCGGCAAGACCGTGGTCGCCCTGCACCGCGCCGCCTACGTGCTGTACGCCTTCCCCCGGGCCGCCGAGCAGGGCGTGCTCGTCCTCGGCCCCAACACCCGCTTCCTCGACTACATCTCCCAGGTGCTGCCCTCGCTCGGCGAGAACGACGTGGTCCTGGCCACCGGCGCCGACCTGGTCGGTGTCCGCCCGACCGCCGACGCCCCGGCGGACGTCGCCCGGCTCAAGGGGGCCGCCGTCATGGCCGAGGCCCTGGCCGCGCTGGTGCGCACCCGCCAGGCGCCGGCCGGCGACTTCGCCGTCCGGGTGGGCCAGGAGTGGATCCGCCTGGACCGGCGCGAGGTCGCCGCGGCCCGGGACGAGGCGCTGCGCAGCGGCCTCGCCCACAACCGGGCCCGCGAGGTGTTCAAGGAGCACCTCGTCGACGCCGTCACCGACGCGGCGGCCCGCGCCACCACCGACGCGCTGGAGCGCATCGACGCCGAAGTGGCCGCCGCCACCGGGCTCGACCTCGACCGTGCCGCCGGGGCCGACCTGCGCACCCTCGGCTTCGACGGCCCCGCCACGGACGTCACCGAGGAGATCGACCACGACGCCCTGCGCGCCGAACTCGCCGAACGGACCCAGGTCGACCAGGCCGTCGACCGGCTCTGGCCGCGCCTGGACGCCCGCACCCTCGTCGACGCCCTGCTCGCCGACCCGGACGCGCTCGCCGCCCACCTGCCGGCCCTCGCCGCGGCCGAACGCGCCCGCCTGCTGCGGACGGCCGGGGACCCGTGGACCGGCGCCGACCTGCCGCTGCTCGACGAGGCCGCCGCCCTCGTCGACGGCCCGCCCGGGCGCAGCTTCGGGCACGTCGTCGTGGACGAGGCCCAGGAGCTGAGCGCCATGCAGTGGCGTATGGTCGTCCGCCGCTGTCCCGCCCGCTCGATGACCCTGGTGGGGGACTTCGCCCAGGCCGGCCCGGCCGCCGACGCCCGCGACTGGACCGAGGCCCTCGCCCCGCACCTCGGCTCCCGGTTCGCCCTGCACACCCTCACCGTCAGCTACCGCACCACCCGGGAGATCCTGGCCTCCACCCGCGAGCTGCTCGCCCGGATCGCCCCCGACCAGACGCCCGCCACCTCCATCCGCGGGGGCGAGGCCCCGCGCACGGTCCCCGCCCACCCCCGGCCCCTCGCCGCCGCCCTCGTCGCGGAGCTCCGGCAGCAGGCCGGGCAGCACCCGGACGACCTGCGCGCGGTGGTCTGCGCCGACCACCGGACCGCCGAGTTCGCGGCGGCCGGCATCGACCGGTGGGCCGCGATCGTCCCCGCCTCGGAGGCCCGCGGCCTGGAGTTCGACACCGTCCTGGTGGCCGCGCCCGACGAGATCGCCACCGCCCGCCCCTGCGGCGAACGCGACCTCTACGTCGCGCTCACCCGCGCCACCCAACGCCTCGTCACCCTCGTGTGACACGGCCGGAAGGGCCGGTCGATCGGCGGGTGCCGTGCCGCTGTTACCCGCCGGTAGTCTGCGGTCGGGCCCGCGCGCGGCGGGGCGGTGGCGAACGGAACGGGACGCATGGAGATACGGCTGCTCGGACCGGTCGAGCTGCGACACCCGGACGGCACCGCGGCCGCCTCGGGCGGGGCGCAGCGGCGGGGCGTACTCGCCCTGCTGGCCCTGGAGTTGGGGCGGACGGTCGCGGTCGAGCGGTTCTGCGGGCTGCTGTGGGACGACCGCGCGCCGACGCACGCCAGGGCAGCCCTGCAGGGCCATGTCGCCGCGCTGCGCAAGGTGCTCGCCGGATCGGGCTTCGCGCTGCTCACCTCCGGACCCGGCTACCGGCTGACCGGGGAACCGGCAGCGGTCGACGCGCACGCCGCGGCCGACCTGGCCGCGCGGGCGGCGCGGACGGCCGACGACGCGGTGGCCGCCGGACTGCTCCGCCGGTCGCTGGGGCTGTGGCGCGGCGCCGCTCTCGCCGACCTGCCGGGCACGGCGTCGGCCGCCGCGCTGGCGAGCGCACTGGAGGCGGAGCGGACCGCGGTGCTGGTCGCGTGGGCGCAGCGGCTGCGGAGCCTCCGCCGGGGTGCGGAGGCGGTACCGGCGCTGGAGCAGTGCATCCGCGCGGACGCCCTGCACGAGCCGGTGGCCGTGGAACTCATGCGCTGCCTGCACCGGAGCGGGCGGACGGCCGAGGCGCTGCGGGTGTACCACCGGGTGCGGGCCGGGCTGGCCGACGACCTGGGCATCGTCCCGGGGCCGGCGCTCCAACAGGCCCTGGCCGAGGTCCTGGCCGACGGCAGGCCCGCAGACGGGACCGCAGGCGGGACGGAAGGTGGGACCGCAAGCGGGACCGACAGCGGGTCCGACGGAACCACCGGGACCGCCCCGCCTTCCCCGCCGTCGGCCCCGCCTTCCCCGCCGTCGGCCCCGCCGCAGGGCCCGCGACCGTCCGCGGACGTGCCCGGCCCGCCGCGGGGGTTCGTCGCCCGGGAGGCGGAGCAGCGCTGGCTGGAGCAGCAGTGCGGCCCGGACCGGAGCGGGGACGGGCTGGCCGCCGTCGTCGGACCGGCCGGGGTGGGCAAGACGGCGACCGTGCTGCACTGGGCGCACCGAGCGGCGGCCGGGTTCCCCGACGGCCTGCTCTTCGCGGACCTGCGCGGCTTCGGGTCGGGGGAGCCCGCCGGCCCGACCGGCCCGACCGGCCCGACCGGCCCGACCGGGGCGGACGAGGCGGACGGCTGCGCGCAGACCCTGGGCCGCTTCCTCCGCTCGCTCGGGGTGCCGGAGCCGGGCATCCCCGCCGGCCGCGCCGACCGGGCGGCGCTGTTCCGGGAACGGACCCACCGGCTCCGTCTGCTGGTCGTCCTGGACGACGCCCGCTCCGCCGCCGACGTCCTCGACCTGCTCCCGTCCGGGCCCGACTGCGCCACCGTCGTCACCAGCCGCAACAGCCTGGAGGACCTGGCGGTCGCCGAGGGCGCCGCGCTCCTGCAGCTCGCCGTGCTGCCGCCGCCCGATGCGCACCGGCTGCTGGAGCGGCAGTTGACGGCCGAGCGGGTGGCGGCGGAGCCCGTCGCGGCCCGGCGCCTGGTCGCGCTGTGCGACCGGCTCCCGCTGGCGCTGCGGATCCTCGCCGCCCGGCTCGCGGCCCGCCCGGGCTGGAGGCTCGCCGACCAGGTGACGGAACTCGCCGACGAACGCCACCGGCTGTCCGCCCTCGGCACCGGCAGCGGCTCGGTCAGCGTCCGTTCGGCACTGTCGCTGACCTGCCGCCACCTCCCGGAAGCCGCCCGCAGCCTGCTCGCCCTGCTGACCGTGCACCCCGGGACCGCGGTGGATCCGGCCGCCGCCGCGGCGCTGCTCGACACCGACGCGGGCGGCGCCCGGCATGCACTCGGCGCCCTGGCCGCCCACCACCTGCTGACCGAGCACACGCCCGGCCGCTTCGGGCGCCACGACCTGGTGCGGCTGTACGGGGCCGAACTCTTCGCCGGTCTCGACCCGCAGGAGCAGCAGCAGGCGTTCCGGCGGCTGGTCGACTACGAGCTGGCCGCCGCGGGCCTCGCGGTCCGGCGGTTCAACCCCCACCACCGTCCGTACCGGCCGGCCGGGCCGCCCCCGCAGGTGCTGCCCCGCCTCACGGACCTGCCGAGCGCGCTCGGCTGGTGCCACGCGGAGGAGCCGGCGCTGCGGGCCCTGGTGTCCGCCGCGGCCGGGCACGGGGAGTACGAGCGGGCCTGGCGGCTGGCGCGGGTGGCCGCGGCGCTCTACTACGGGGCCGGACGGGTCACCGACCGGCTGGAGTGCCTGCGGGTGGGCCTGCATGCGGCCCGGCTGGACGGCGGCCGGGAGGGGCTGGCCGCGATGGAGGCGGCGAGCGCCTGCGCCCTCGGCTCGGCCGGGCGGGTGGCCGAGGCACTGCCGCTGGCGGTGAGCGCGGTCGACCGGACCGGGGCCGGGGACGGCGACCTGCACATCCACGCGCTGTCCGTACGGGCCTCGATGACGGCGCTGGCCGGCGACCCGCGTACGGCCGACCGGCTGTCGCAGGAGGCGCTGGCGGTGATCCGGGCGAGCGGGCTGCTGGAGCACGCGGCGACGGTGCTCAGCAACACGGCGGCGCTCAAGGTCGTGCTGGGCGAACCCCGGGCCGCCCTGGAGCACGCCCGGGAGACCCGGACCCTGCTGCCCGACCATCCGACGTCCAACGCCCGGCTCTGGGCGGGCGTGAGCGAGGCCCTCGCCCTGGGGTTGCTGGGCGAGCCGGCAGCCGCCGAGCGGGCCTGGCGCGAGGTGCTCCGGCAGTGCCGCTCCAGCGGCAACGTGCGGCTGCACGCCCTGGCCCGGCGCCATTTCGCCGGCTTCCTGGCCGCGACGGGCCGCGCCGTCGAGGCCGCCGAACACGTGCGGACGGCCGACGAGCTCTACACCGAGCACGGCGACCCCGCCCTCGCCGAGGGCCTCGACCGCCGCCTCGCCCTGCCGCCCGCCGCCGGCGGGTAGCGGGCGGGATCGTCCCCGGGGGTGGCACCCCCCGTCCGGCGTGACCCCCGGGGAGGGCTCAGTCCCCGGAGGGTTCGCCGAGGCGGGCGGCGAGGATGGTGATGTCGTCGCGGTGGGCGTGGGTGGCGTGCCGCTCGGCGGCCCCGTGGAGCGCGGCGACGAGATCGGCGGGCGCGGCGGGGCCGGCGGCCCTGAGGGTCCGGACCACGGCCTCCTCGCCGAGCAGGGTGCCGTCCTCGGCGCGGGCCTCGGTCAGGCCGTCGGTGGCGATGACCAGGAGGTCGCCGTCGTGGAGGCCGGTGTGCTCGACGTCCCAGGCACCGGTGGGGTCGGTGACGACCGACGACAGCAGCGGCCCGGTCGGCGCGAGGCGTTCGATGCGGCCGTCGCCGCGCCGCAGGAACGGCTCCTCGTGCCCGGCGTTCAGCCAGCTCAGGCGGCGCGTGACCGGGTCGAGGACGGCGATCACCAGGGTGGCGAAGCGCTCGTCCTCCGGCGCCAGTGCGGACCACGCGGCCTCGGCGGCGGCCCGCGGGCCGTGCCCCAGACGCAGCGCGGCGACGACGGCGCTCTTGATCTGTACGGCGAGCAGTCCGGCGGCGGTGCCGTGCCCGGAGACGTCCCCCTGGAGGAGCGCGGTGCGCCCGTCCGGCAGGGCGAGGGTGTCGTGGAAGTCGCCGGCGATCACCCCCTCCGCGGGGACGGCGTGGCCGTGCGCGAGGACGCCCGGGCCGGGCCGGTTGTGGGCGGTGAGGATCCGGAACACGCCGAGGGAGGTCTCGGCGTCGCGTTCGAGGGCCTCGCGGTCCCGCCGGGCGGCCCGGCGGGACTCCGTCACCTGCAGGCGGGCGTGCTCGGCGCTGCGCCAGGCGCCCGCGAGCCAGCCGGCCCCGTGCGGGTGCGGACAGGGGGCGTGGGGGTGGTCGGTACGGCCCGCCGCGGTCCGGCGCAGGTGGTGCTCCAGATCCGTCAGCGGGACGAGCATGCGGCGCCAGACGAAGCCGCTGACGAGCGCGAGCAACACGAGCAGGGCGGCGGTGCCCACGGCGAGGTGGGCGAACATCCGCTCGCGGCCCTCGGTGGCGGCGGCGTGGGCACGGTCGCTCTCGCGGCGGATGCCGTCGGACAGGCCCTGGGCGGCGCGCAGGGTCTCCTGCGCCCCGGCGTCGGCCCGGTCGGTGCTCCAGGTGTCGAGGGTGCGGGCCAGGGCCGCGGCCCGGTCGGCGGGTGCGGTGCCGGCGGTGAGGCGGACGAGTTCGCCGCTCAGCTCGCGGGCGTGCGCGGTCTGCACGGCGCGGTGGGCGAGGAACACGGGGTCGCCGGTGAGCTGGTGGCTGCGCTGGGCGGCTTCGGCGAGGTGGACGGCGACCACCAGCTCGTTCAGGTCCTTGCGGGCGGGCCACACCTGGCTGTCGAGGACGGTCGCGGCGCGGGCGGAGGTGTCGCGCTGGTCGAGGGCGAACATCGCGGTGCCGGCGGCGAGTACGGCGGCCAGGCCCAGGCAGGACCACAGGACGGCGCGGGCGGGCGTGCGGGAGCTGTGGGCGGGGGCGGTGCTGGTCACGGGGAGGTGGATCCTGTCCGGGCGCCCCTGCGGGGGAAGGCTGCGGCGGTCGCTCGCATGGCCGCGGTGCCGGTCGCGCGGCGGCGCATCCACTCTCCACGGTCGCAGCCGCGGCGGCGGCGGGGGATGGGGCCAAGGTCCCGCGGGCGGGGGTCGGCCGTCCCCCTCCTCCTTCGCCGGGTGCTGCCGTGGGTGGGGACGTGGGTGTGCGCTGGGTGCGCGTCGAGGGAGGCCTCGTGCGTGCTCACCGCCAGGAGGTCGTCACCGGCTGTGAGGGCTGTGGTGGGGGCCACCCGGGGCCGGGTCCGGGAGGGGTGGATCCGGTACGGCGTGCCGAGGGGTGGTGACGGGCTGTCGACGATGTGCCCGGCCTCACAGCCCCACTTCTGTGGCGGGCACCACTCCAAGGGCCGGTTCGATCTTCAAAAACGGGACATTCGACCCCGAAACGCCCC
>NZ_JBSGXP010000179.1:0-17020 GCF_053610105.1 Kitasatospora sp. NPDC054939
GCCGCACGGTGGGTGCGGCGCGGGCGCGGGCCCGGGGACGGGTCGTTACGAGCGGGCGGCGTCCCGGCGGCGGACCAGCACCGTCGCACCGCCGCCGAGCAGCACCAGGCCGGCCGCGGTGGCCAGCAGCGGAACGGCAGGGGCGTCCGAACCGGTGGCGGCCAGCAGGCCGCTGCCCGAGCCGCCGGTGGTCAGCACGGCCCCGCCGCCGGTCGTCCCGGTCCCGGCCCCGGCCCCGGTGACCGAACCACCAGTGGTGGTGCCGGTCGCGCCCGGCCGGCCGCCGGTCGGCAGCTGGGCGTCCTTGGTGAAGGAGAGCACCACGGTCACCGGGTCGAGCACCTCGCCGGCCGGGTACTGGCCGAACGCCGGCACGGCCTCGGGCGTGAGGGTGGCGGGCACCCGGGAGAGCGTCACCACGCCGTTGACCGGGGCGGGGCCGGCCTTGGCGAGGTCCAGCTTCGCGACCCTGGCCCCGGTCAGTGCGACGGTGGACTTGCCGTCCCGGCTCTTGGCGGTGACGTCGGCGGTCAGGAAGGCACCGTCCCGGTCGATCACCACCCCGAACCCGGCGAAGGTGGTGTCCAGCTGGTGGCCGCCGCTGCCGTCCGGGTGGCCGAGGAAGCGCACCGAGCCCTTGAAGCCCGCCGTGACGGTGTGGGTGGCGGTGTCGTAGCTGCCGCTCGCGCCGCCGAAGCGGTAGTCGGCCGCGCCGTCGCCGAACTCCACCGTGCCGCCGGTCGCCGGGAGGGCCAGGTAGTTCCGGAACTTCTCCTTGACCGACCACTCCAGGCTGCCCGCGACCACCGGGATCCGGCCGGCCGGGGCGGTGCCGGTCGGCGTCGGGGTGCCGGTCGCGGTCGGCGTGGCGGTGGCCGTCGGGCTGCCCGTGGCGGTCGGGGAGCCGGTGGCCGTCGGGCTGCCCGTGGCCGTGGCCGTCGGCGAACCGGTCGCGGTGGGCGAACCGGTGGCCGTCGGGCTCTGCGTCGCCGACGGGGAGCCGGTGGCCGTCGGGGTGACCGACGGGGTGGTGGCGGTGGGCGACGGCGTGGCCGGGCTCTGCTTCAGCAGCAGCGCCAGCGGGTCCAGGTCGGCACCGGCCGCGTAGAAGCCCGCGAACACCTTCGCGCCCTGCTCGGTCAGCTTGCTCGCGGTCGGCACACCGGTGGTGGTGTCGCGCCCGACGGTGAAGGTCGCCAGCGGCACGTCGTCCCGGCGGACGACCTCGGAGGAGCCCATCGACTCCTTGGAGGCGGTGTCGGCGGTCAGCGTGCCGGCCGTGCCCGCGGTGGTGATCCGCAGGTCGCTGAGCGCGATGTCCAGCGCGCCGTGGTGCGCGGTGAACCGCACCCCGCCGGTGAAGGAGGAGCTCAGCGTGTGCGTCGACAGGTCGTACGCGGCACGGTTCAGGCCGAAGCGGAAGCTGCCGTCGGCGTTGGTGGTCGCGCCGCCGGTCAGCTCGACGGCGCCCTGGCCGACCGGGCTGGTGACGTAGCTGCGGAAGCTCGCCTTCACGCCCCAGTCCAGCGAGCCGGTGCCGTAGACGACGCTGCCGGGGCCGCCCGCGCCGAAGGCCAGCGCCGGGGCGCCGAAGGCGGTCAGGCCGAGTCCGGCGGTCACGGCGGCGAGTGCGGTCAGCCGGGTGCGGTTGCGGCGGCCTGCGCGCATGGCGGTGCTGCGTGGCATGGTGTCGTACTCCGTTCGACGGGTCAGGAATTCGGGTCTTCGTCGGCCGCGGCGGGGGTGCCGGCGGGCTGCGCCGCGCGCCGGCGGCTGCGGGCGAACAGGCCGCCGGCGACGGCCAGGGCCGCGGCCAGCACGCCGCCGACCACCGCGGGCACCGGGACACCGTCCGAGGACGTGCGCGCGGTGGCGGCCGGGGCCGCGGCGGGGGTGGTGGCGGGGGCGCTGCCGATGTCGGGCAGCGGGGGCAGGGCGGCGGCCGGATCGAGCGCCACCGCGAAGCTGAGCGGGTCCATCTCGGTGCCGGCCGGGTAGAGGCCGCCGAACGCCTCGGCACCCGCCTCGGTGAGCCTGAGCGGGAGTTCGACCGCCTTGAGCAGTCCGCCCCCGGTCGTCAGCCCGGCCGGGTCGAAGACGGCCAGCTCGACGGCGGAGGCCTGCCGGGTGGAGCCGTCCGGCGTACGACCGGAGACCTCGGCGATCAGCAGCCCTCGGCCGTCGGCCACCCGCACGCCGGGGTCGGCCAGGGTGAGGTCGAGGCCGAAGGTCCCGCCGTTCTGCAGGCCGGTGAACCGCACGCTGCCGGTGAAGGCCGCCGTCAGCGCGCCGCCGCCCGGGTCGTGGCTGCCCCCGGCGGGGCTCCAGCGGAAGAACGCGCCGCCGTCCGCCGCCCCCCGGCCGAGCTCCCAGCGGCCCTTGGCGATCGCACCGGTGACGTAGTCGCGGAAGGTCCGCCGCACACCCCAGTCGAGCGCGCCCCGGGTGAACTCGGTCCGGGCCGCCGCGGTCGGGGACGCCGCCGCGGTGGCGGTGGGCTCCGCGGCCGCGGTGGCCGTCGGGCTCGGCGCCGGGGCCGCGGTGGTGGACGGCGCGGTGGACGGCGCGGGCGGCGGGGTGCTGCGCTCGGCCGCCGGCAGGTTGACCGAGAGCGTCAGCGGGTCGAGCTGCGTCCCGGCGGTGTAGAAGTTGCCGAAGGCCCTGGCCCCGGCGTCCGTCAGGGTCGCGGGCACGCTGCTGAGCGTCAGGCTGCCGGAGGCGCCGCGCAGGTCGACGCCGGACAGCGAGAGGTCGGCCAGCTTGGCCTGGCTCGCGCTGCTGACCTTGCCGGTCTCCTTGGACTTGCTGCTGACGTCCGCGTACAGCCCGGCCGCGCCGCCCTGCTGGGCGCGGAAGGTCAGCCGTCCGATGCTCAGGTCGAGTGCGTTGCCGCCGTTCTCCGGGTGCCCGGTGAAGCGGACCCCGCCGGAGAAGGCGGCCGTCAGCGCGCCGGTGGCCGGGTCGTACGTACCGGTGGCCGAGTGGAACCGGAAGGTGTTCCCGCCGACCGTGGCGGTGCCCCCGGTGAGGCCCCAACTGCCCTGGGCGATCGGTCCGGTGACGTACGTCAGGAAGG
This sequence comes from Kitasatospora sp. NPDC054939, assembly GCF_053610105.1. Taxonomy (NCBI): domain Bacteria; kingdom Bacillati; phylum Actinomycetota; class Actinomycetes; order Kitasatosporales; family Streptomycetaceae; genus Kitasatospora; species Kitasatospora sp. NPDC054939. The sequence goes on from NZ_JBSGXP010000179.1 coordinate 3,077, forward strand.
ACTGCTTGATCCCCCAGTCGAGCCGTCCGCCGGCGACCCTCCCCTCCGCCGCGGCCGCCTGGCCGGGCAGGAGCGCGACCGTCAGGAGGGCGGCGAGGACGGCCACCAGATGGGCGGCCAGGCGGCGGAGCCGGCTGAGCAGAGGCACGGCGGATCACTCCTCGGCACGACTGGGGACATGGCGGACGGAGGGCCGACGCGACGCCGCCCCCCTTGCGAAACTCAGGTAAGGCTAACCTAATATATGAGTCAAGAGCCCCGTCCCCCACCCCTCCCCCGGGCCGAGCGACGCGGCAACACCCGAGGAAGGGGCGCACGTTGAGCAGCAGTACGATCCGAACCCGGGCGGCCCGCGGGCCCGCCGCCCTGCTGCTCGCCCTGGCCGCCCTGCTCGCCACCGTCGGCTGCGAGGCAGGCGGCGGCACCACCGGCAACAGCAGCACCGCCGCCGCCCGCACCCCCGACACCGTGGAACCGCTGCCGGACGCCCCCGCCCCGCAGCTGCCCGCCACCACCGCCTCCGCCGACGGCCGGCAGGTCACCGTCAGCAGCGTCGAGCGGATCATCCCGCTCAACGGCAGCCTCGCCGAACTGGTCTTCAGCCTCGGCCTCGGCCCCAAGGTGGTCGCCAAGGACGTCTCCACCACCTTCGAACAGGCCGCCGCCCTCCCGGTGATCACCCAGGCCCACGACGTCTCCGCCGAGGGCGTGCTCTCGCTGCACCCCACCGTGGTGCTCGCCGACCGCTCCACCGGCCCCGCCGAGGCGATCGCCCAGATCCGCGCCGCCGGCGTCCCGCTGATCGTGCTCGACGACGCCAGGAAGCTCGCCGACGTCGACACCCGGATCGACACCGTCGCCGCCGCCCTCGGCGTCCCCGACGCCGGACACCGGCTCAAGGAGCGCACCGCCCAGCGCCTCACCGAGGCCAGGGCCGCCCTGCCCGCCGCCGAGCGCCGGCCCAGGGTCGCCTTCCTCTACCTGCGCGGCAGCGCCTCCGTCTTCCTGCTCGGCGGCCCCGACTCCGGCGCCGGGTCGCTGATCGAGGCGGTCGGCGGCGAGGACGCCGGCAGGGCCGCCGGGCTCACCGGCGACTTCACCCCGCTCACCAGCGAGGCCCTGGTCAAGGCGGCCCCCGACGCGATCCTGGTGATGAGCAAGGGGCTGGAGTCGGTCGGCGGCGTCGACGGACTGCTCAAGCTCCCCGGCGTCGCGCAGACCCCGGCCGGCCTCGACCGCCGGATCGTCTCCGTCGACGACGGCCGACTGCTCAGCTACGGCCCCCGCACCCCCCAGGTGCTCCGCGAGATCGCCGGCCAGCTCTACCCGGCGGGCGCCGCGTGACCGCCGCCACCGGGCGCAGCGCCGCACCGGGCACGGCGAAGAGCACCGCGCCGGGCACCGGGACCGGCTCCGCCGCGCCGCGCGGCCGCAGCACCCTGATCATCACCGGCCTCGCCGCCGCCCTGCTGCTCCTCGCCCTGCTCGCCGCCGGCGTCGGCGCCTACCGCATCCCCGCCGGCGACATCCTGGCCTCCCTCGGCCACCGCCTCGGCCTCGGCGGCCACGCACTGGAGCGCGTCCCCGAGTCGGTGCTCTGGAACGTCCGCCTCCCCCGGGTCGTCCTCGCCCTGCTGGTCGGCGGCTCGCTCGGCTGCGCCGGCGCCCTGATGCAGGGCGTCTTCGGCAACCCGCTCGCCGAACCCGCCGTCATCGGCGTCTCCTCCGGCGGCGCGGTCGGCGCGGTGGCCTGCATCGTGCTCGGCCTGGACGCCCTCGGCAGCTGGACCATCACCGTCTTCGCCTTCGCCTCCGGCCTGCTGACGGTCTTCGCGGTGTACGCGATGTCCCGCGCGGGCGGCCGGACCGAGGTGGTCACCCTGATCCTCACCGGCGTCGCCGTCAACGCCTTCTGCGGCGCCCTGATCGGCCTCTTCCTGTTCACCGCCGACACCGCCGCGATCAACCAGATCACCTTCTGGCAGCTCGGTTCGCTCTCCCAGGCCACCTGGGGCAAGGTCCTCGCCGTCCTGCCGTTCGCGCTCGCCGGCCTGGCCGCCGCCCCGCTGTACGCCCGCCGGCTCGACCTGCTGGCCCTCGGCGAACGCCCGGCCCGCCACCTCGGCGTGGACGTCGAGCGGATGCGCCTGGTGCTGATCACCGTCGTCGCCCTGCTCACCGCCGCCGCCGTCGCGGTCAGCGGCATCATCGGCTTCGTCGGCCTGATCGTGCCGCACCTGCTGCGGATGGCGGCCGGCCCCGGACACCGCTTCCTGCTGCCCGCCTCCACCCTCGGCGGCGCCCTCGTCCTGGTCACCGCCGACCTGGCCGCCCGCACCCTCGCCCAACCGGCCGAACTGCCGTTGGGCGTGCTCACCGCGCTCATCGGCAGCCCGTTCTTCTTCTGGCTGCTGCGCCGCACCAGGACCAAGCAGGGAGGCTGGGCATGAGCCCGCTCGGATTCCGGCTCCGCGCCCCCAGGGCCGTCCCCGACCGGCCCGCGCGCGGCGCCGACCTGCTCGCCGCCGAGGGCGTCCGGCTCACCGTCGGCGCGCACGAGCTGCTGACCGGCGCCACCGTACGGGTCCGGGCCGGCGAGGTGCTGGCCCTGCTCGGTCCGAACGGCGCCGGCAAGTCCACCCTGCTCTCGGTCCTCGCCGGGGACGTCCCGCCGAGCGCCGGCGAGGTCCGGCTGCACGGCCGCCCGCTGGCCGGGTACGGCACCGCCGAACTCGCCCGGCACCGGGCCCTGCTGCCGCAGTCCGCCGCGCTGTCCTTCCCCTTCCCGGCCGGCGAGGTGGTCCGGATGGGCCGCGCCCCCTGGGCCGGCACCACGGCCGCCGACCAGGACGCGGAAGCCGTCGCCGAGGCGATGGCCGCCACCGAGTCCACCGCCTTCGCCGAGCGCCCGTTCACCGCGCTCTCGGGCGGCGAACGGGCCCGGGTCGCGCTGGCCCGCGTGCTGGCCCAGCGCACCCCGCTGCTGCTGCTGGACGAGCCCACCGCCGCCCTCGACCTGCGCCACCAGGAACTGGTGCTGCGGGTGGCCCGGGCGCGCGCCGCCGCCGGGGACGGCGTGGTCGTCGTGCTGCACGACCTCTCGCTGGCCGCCGCCTACGCCGATCGGGTGGCACTGCTCGCGGCCGGGGCCACCGTCGCCGACGGCCCGGTGGCCCGGGTGCTGCGCGCGCCGCTGCTCAGCGAGGTGTACGGGCACCCGGTCGAGGTGCTCCCCCACCCGCGCACCGGCGCGCCACTGGTCCTGCCGGAGCGCTGAGCCGGGTCAGCCCTCGTCCTCCAGTCGGAAGCCGATCTTGAGGCCGACCTGGAAGTGCTGGATCCGGCCCTCCGCGAGGTGGCCCCGGACCTGCGTGACCTCGAACCAGTCGAGGTTGCGCAGCGTCCGGGACGCGCGCTCGACGCCGTTGCGGATCGCCGCGTCGATGCTCTCGGTCGAGGACCCGACGATCTCGGTGACCCGGTACACGTGCTCGCTCATGGCGGCCTCCTCGGTGCTGCGGTTCGGTGCGGACCGGGCCGCGCGCGGCGGGGCGGCGCGTACCCGACGCGCGCACCGGCGAAGCGGCGGCCCCCGGTCCACCGTGCACCCGGGGTGCCCGTTCCGCACCCCGGCCGCCGCCACCCGGGAGCGGGGGAACCACAGCGCGCCCGGGAGCCGGGGAACTACAACGGACCGCCCGCGAGCAGGTCGTCCACCCGGGCCTCGCCGTCGCGGTACCGGCGGGTGATCTCGGCGTTGCAGCCGTCGGCCGTCCGCAGCAGCAGCTGCCGGCGCCCCGACACCTCCCGTTCGTGCGCGCGCAGCCGCTCCAGGGCCGCCAGCAGCTCCTCGGCGGTGTGCGCCGCCAGGTCGGCCAGCTGGACGTCGCCCATCAGGGCGTCCGCCTCCAGCCGGCAGTGCTCGCCGCGCGGCGGCCCGAAGGTGACGTGCCGGGCCGACAGCCGCACCGTGGACGGCGCGTCGGTGAGGATCGCCGGCAGCCGGTCCAGCAGCGCCCCCACCGGCCCGTCGGCCCCGGCGGCGGTGCGGACCTGGCCCCCGGGCCGCCGGTCGAGCTCGGCCCGCAGGATGTCCATCCGGCCGTGCAGCAGCCGCCGGAGGTAGGAGAGGTCGGCCTCCTGCTCCAGCGTCCGCCGGCGCAGGGTCCGCAGCTGCTCCAGACCCAGCCGTTCGAACTCGGGCTCCACCAGCGGCTCCGGGCCTCCGGATACCTGCCCGGACCGGTCCTGCTCCGTGCTGCTCGCGTCCATCACCCAACCACCTGCCGTCGTCCCGATCCCGCCCGCTCGCGCGCGCCCGGCCCGGGCGCGGCGACGCGCCCAGGTGCCCCAGCGTGCCACCCCGCCCACCGCCGGTGCACCGCCCGTGCACCCGAACGGCCCCCTGGCGAACGGGGGTGGCTGATACGACCGGAGGAACGCCCAGGACAGCGGGCGCCGAACCCCGCGCAGGCGCGCACCACCCGGCGCACGCCAGGTCAGTACGCGCCTCCCGGGGCCGTCCGCGGCTCCGGCACAATGGCCGCATGCGAGCAGTGGTGCAGCGAGTGACCGAGGCCAGGGTGACGGTGGCCGGCGAGACCGTCGGCGCGATCGAGGGGCCCGGCCTGTGCGTCCTGGTCGGCGTCACCCACGACGACACCCCGGCCGAGGCCGACCGGCTGGCCCGCAAGCTCTGGAGCCTGCGCCTGCTGCCCGCCGACGAGCAGGGTGTCGAGCAGTCCTGCTCCGACAACGGCGCACCGCTCCTGGTGATCAGCCAGTTCACCCTCTACGGCGACGCCCGCAAGGGCCGCCGCCCCACCTGGAACGCCGCCGCCCCCGGCCCCGTCGCCGAACCGCTGGTCGACGAGGTGGTCGCCCGGCTGCGGGCGCTCGGCGCCAAGGTGGAGACCGGCCGTTTCGGTGCCGACATGCAGGTCGCCCTGGTCAACGACGGCCCGTTCACCGTCCTGGTCGAGGTCTGACCGCGGGCCGCCCCTCCTCCTCCACCGCGGCGGCCGCTACTGCGGGACGATCACGTCCTGGGTGCCCGGCACCGTCCCGGCCAGCAGCACCGCGTCCACCGGGGTGTTCCGCTTGACGATCGCCAGCGCGATCGGCCCCAGCTCGTGGTGGCGGGCCGAGGACGTCACGAAGCCCAGCGCCCGGCCGTCCGGGTCCGAGGCCAGCCGCACCTCCGCGCCGTGCGGGGGCAGCACCTCCTCGGTGCCGTCCAGGTGCAGGAAGACCAGCCGGCGCGGCGGCCGGCCCAGGTTGTGCACCCGGGCCACCGTCTCCTGGCCCCGGTAGCAGCCCTTCTGCAGGTGGACGGCGGTGCCCAGCCAGTCCACCTCGTGCGGGATCGTCCGGTGGTCGGTCTCGAAGCCCAGCCGCGGCCGGTGCCCCTCCAGCCGCAGCGCCTCGTACGCCCACACGCCGGCCGCCGGACCGTACCCCGCCACCAGCTCCGCCAGCTCCGCGCGCGGCAGGAAGAGGTCCCGCCCGTACGGCAGTTCGCGCACCGCGGCGGCCCCGTCCACGGAGGCGGTGGAACCGGACGGCAGGTGGACCACCGCGTAGTCGGCGGTCGCGTCGGCGACCTCCACCCGGTAGAAGAACTTCATGCTCTCCAGGTAGCCCACCAGCGCCTGCTGGGTGCCCGGCTCGACGTGCGCCCAGGTGGTGGTGCCGTCGTCGACCAGGTACAGCGCGTGCTCGACGTGCCCGTTCGGGGAGAGCACCAGCGCCTCGGTGGCCTGCTGCGGAGGCAGCGCGCTGACGTGCTGGGTGAGCAGCAGGTGCAGCCAGGAGAGCCGGTCCGCACCGGTCACGGTGACCACGCCCCGGTGCGACAGGTCGACGAAGCCGGTGCCCTGCGCCAGGTGGCGCTGTTCGCGGAAGATCTCGCCGTAGTGCGCGGCGACGCCCTCGTCGGCCCCCTCGGCGGGGACGGCACCGGGCAGGGCAAGCAGCGGGCTCTTCGTACCGGTCATACCGGCCAGCTTACGACCCGCTCCCGGCCCGCTCGGCGGTGCAGTCGGCGCAGCGGCCGAAGATGGCGAAATGCTTCAGGTCGGTGTCGAAGCCGTGCTCGGCGCGCAGGCTCTCGATCAGCGGGGCGGCGATCTCGGTACCGGTCTCGGTGACCCGCTCGCAGTCCCGGCAGACCAGGTGCAGGTGCTGGTGGCGGGCCGCCAGGTGGTAGGTCGGCGCTCCGTGCCCGAGGTGCGCGTGAGAGACCAGGCCCAGCTCCTCCAGCAGCTCCAGGGTGCGGTAGACCGTGGAGATGTTCACGCCGTCCGCGGTCTTGCGGACGTGGCTGAGGATGTCGTCCGGAGTGGCGTGGTCGAGCACGTCGACCGCCTCCAGCACGAGCTGGCGCTGCGGCGTCAGCCGGTACCCGCGTTCCCGCAGGTCGGCCTTCCAGTCGCCGGGGAACTGCCAATCGGTGGTCTCGGTGTCCGCCACGCTGCTGTCCCTGCCAAAGTCGGGGTCCTGGGGCAAGTGTAGGGACCGGCCCCGCGGCCGGTCCCCGACTCGGTCACCCGCAACGGTCAGCGGAAGAACGCGATCCCGTCGTCCGGCAGGTCGTTGATGTCCTTGATCAGCTGCGCCGGGCTGAGCACCTTCCGCAGCTGCGCCGACATGTACGGGCGCAGCGGGACCTCGGGGGCGGACTTCTCTCCGACCCAGAGCAGCTCCTCGTTGACGAAGCCGTACAGGCGCTTGCCGCCGGAGTACGGCGCCGAGCCCTCGATCCGGGCCACGGCGTCGGTGGCGACCTCGATCTGCGGCTTGCCGTCGGCCAGCTCGCCGTACCAGATCTCAACCGTGCCGTCGTCGCGGACGGAGGAGACCTCGATCCCGCGGGCCCCGCTGGTGCCGTGCGGGTTGCTGGTGATCCGCCAGAACGCGTGCTCGTTCTCCAGCGGACGGACCTTCTCGCCCTCGTTGTCCAGCACCCAGGTGCGGGAGCGGAACTCCAGGAAGGGGCGGCCGTCGTGGCGGATCACGATCTCCTGGCCGAAGTTGCACTTCTCCGTGCCCGGGCCCTCCTCGCTGGGCAGAGGGGCGTAGACGCCCGCGCCCTCCCAGGTGCCGAGGAGGAAGGCGAGCGGGACGACGTCCTGGTGGAGGTCAGAAGGGATCTCGATCATGTTCCTGGTCGCTGTCGTCGGTGCGGTACAGGCTCAACCGTACGGCAGTCGGGCTCAGCGCTGGCCCTGGTACAGCTTCATCACCGAGAAGATGGCGAACCAGGTGATCAGCACGGCCATGAGGGCCAGCAGACCGTCGAAGAAGATTTCCAGACCGGACACGGGGGGCTCCCAGGGCGGCGACAGTGTGGTGGATTTTGCTGGCGCTCACTCTATCCGGCGCCCCCCGACCGGTCTCGGTGAGCCCCGCCACGTCGTGAAATCGGCGGGCCCTAGGGTGGGCGGCATGTCGTCGAACTCGAAGAAGCTCGTCATCAAGGTCACGGCCGGCGCGGACGCCCCGGAGCGGTGCTCGCAGGCGTTCACGGTGGCGGCGGTGGCCGTCGCCAGCGGGGTCGAGGTGTCGCTCTGGCTCACCGGCGAGTCGTCCTGGTTCGCCCTGCCCGGCCGCGCAGCGGAGTTCGAGCTGCCGCACGCGGCGCCGCTGCCGGACCTCCTGGAGTCGATCCTGGCGGCCGGCACGGTCACGCTGTGCACGCAGTGCGCCGCGCGCCGCGGGATCGAGCAGCAGGACACCGTGAAGGGTGTCCGGATCGCGGGCGCCCAGGTCTTCGTCAGCGAGATCATGGCCGACGGCGTGCAGGCGCTCGTCTACTGATCGCGCGGCTCCCGGTCGGGGCGGTCCCGGTCGTGGCCGGGCTCGTCCCACCGCGGGTCCTCCCAGCGCGGGTCGTTCCACCAGTCGTCCTCCGGGTCCCGCCGGTTGGCGAAGACCGCGGCGACCGGCGGGATGACCATCGCGAAGAGGCACATCCCGATCGCGGCCGGGACGGAGTGGAAGCGCACCACTCCCCAGGCCAGGACGAACGTCGACAGGCAGACGCCCATCATGACGAAGTAGAAGAGGTGCCTCCGGCGTGCCCGCACGCCTCCACGGTACGGCCGGAGGGCCCCTGCGCGGCAGGGGCCCTCCGGGTGTCCTCGGGTGGTGTACGCCCGGGGTCAGACCGCGATCGCGACGTCGACCGGGGTGCCCTGGGAGGCGACCACCTGGCGGTCCACGGTCTGGCCCGGGACCAGCGCGCGCAGGGTCCACTTGCCCGGGCGGGCGAAGAACCGGAACTGGCCGGTCGCCGAGGTGGGCACCTCGGCCGTGAACTCGCCGCCCTCGTCGAGCAGTCGGACATAGCCGTTGACCGGCTCACCGTCGCGGGTCACCGAACCCTGGATGATCGTCTCGTTCGCCACGTCAACTCCTGCCAGGTCCGGGCCGCCGGCCTTCGCACCGCACATGTCTTGTCTTCCCTTCTGACTTACGGATCGAGCCGGTGGCTCAGTTGCCGAGCTCGATCGGCACGCCGACGAGGCTGCCGTACTCGGTCCAGGAGCCGTCGTAGTTCTTGACGTTCTCCTGGCCCAGCAGCTCGTGCAGGACGAACCAGGTGAGCGCGGAGCGCTCGCCGATGCGGCAGTAGGCGATGGTGTCCTTCGCCAGGTCGATGCCCTCGGCCTCGTACAGCGCCTTCAGCTCGTCGTCGCTCTTGAAGGTGCCGTCGTCGTTGGCGTTCTTGGCCCACGGGATGTTGCGGGCGCTCGGGACGTGGCCCGGGCGCTGCGACTGCTCCTGCGGGAGGTGGGCCGGGGCGAGCAGCTTGCCGGAGAACTCGTCGGGCGAGCGCACGTCGACCAGGTTGAGGTTGCCGATCGCGGCGACGACGTCGTCGCGGAAGGCGCGGATCGAGGAGTCGGCGGCCTGCGCCTTGTACTCGGTGGCGGCGCGGGCCGGCACCTCGGCGACCAGGTCGCGGGAGTCCAGCTCCCACTTCTTGCGGCCGCCGTCGAGCAGGCGGACGTCGCCGTGGCCGTACAGCTTGAAGTACCAGTAGGCGTAGGAGGCGAACCAGTTGTTGTTGCCGCCGTAGAGCACGACCGTGTCGTCGTTGGCGATGCCCTTGGCGCTGAGCAGCGCCTCGAAGCCGGCCTGGTCGATGAAGTCGCGGCGGACCGGGTCCTGGAGGTCCTGCTTCCAGTCGATCCGGACGGCGTTGCGGATGTGGTTCTTCTCGTACGCGGTGGTGTCCTCGTCGACCTCGACGATGACAACCTTCGGGTCGTCCAGGCGGGCCTGGACCCAGTCGGCGTCGACCAGGACGTCGCTGCGGCTCATGGTGGTGTTCTCCATCCGGGGGCGGTTTGCGGAAGGTGCTGCTCTGCGAGTGCTGCTGAGGTGCTTGCTGCGGTGCTGCAGGGGGTTCGCCGGAGCGGTCCGGTGCGGCGGGTCCGAATTCCTGTCCGAATACTGGGACGGCCCGGGGTGGCGCCTCGCAACGGGTGGCGGTCGGCGGAACTGCAGCGGCGACGGTCGGCGCGGAGGCCGGCCCGGGTCACCGGGGGAATCGGCGGCGGGCGTGAAGTGCCCCGCTGAGACGCCGAGTTAGCGCATTCGACACAGACAGGCGGCCACGCGGCACAGGTCTACCGCCCGCCGCTTCGTGAGGTCCGTCTGTCGCTTCATGCCGACGATGCTAGGGACACCGGAGGCCCGCTGTCATCAGCGTATCGAATATTGAGACCCAGCGGCTCGAATGCTGGGATTTGGTGAACTCATGGGGTGCGGGGCCCGGCCACCGGCGGGTCCGGAGTCGGCCGACGGGGCGCCGCGGCGCGGAACGCCACCGCTCCGCGGCCGGCGCTGGACAGCGCGTCTCGCGGAGCGGAACGGGGGAAAGGGGGAGGTGGGGAGGTGGGGAGGTGCGGCCGGGGCGGGCGCCTCAGCCGATGAGGTCCACCTTGGTGCCCTCGAAGGAGAGCTTCAGACCGTCCTGCTGCGGGGCGACCCCGGACAGGCTCAGCCCGGCCGGCAGCGACGAGAGCGTGAAGCTCATCGGCTCGATCTTCTGGTTGGTCGCCCCGGCGACCACCGCGGCCATCCCGGAGAGCTGGAAGCCCTCGACGGTGACGGTGTTGCCCTGGCTCTTGAGGGTGCCCTCGCCGATCTCCAGCGGCCCCAGCGCGGCCTTGATCTTCCCCGGACCCGCGTACGAGAGCGTCGGCCGGGTCCCGCCGCCCACCGGGAGCCGCCCGCCGGACAGCAGCCGGGAGGCCGGCGGCATCAGCTGCGACAGGTCGGCGTAGCCGATCAGGCCGCTGCCGCTGCCCTTGTCCACCGTGGCGCTGCTGAAGCTGTCGCTCACCGAGACGCCGGACAGCTTCGCCGTGAAGGACTGCAGGGCGACCTGGCGCGTCCCGTTGCCGACGGTCAGCCCGTTCGAGGAGATCCGGACGTCGTCCAGCTTCATCGACAGCGCCTGGGTGAGGAACGGGAAGCCCTCGATCGACACGTCGGGGCGCTCGCTCATCCGGCCGCTCTTCACCAGGCGGTCGGCGGCCTCGCCCTCGGCCACGCCGACGGCGATCCGGTCGGCGCCGACCAGCAGGCCGCCCACCGCCACCACACCGATCGTCGCCTTCTGCCACCCGCGCATCGCACTCCCCCGTCGTCAGCGGCCACCCCTTCGGGCGCCTGGTCCCGCACGACCGTACGACGTCCCGCCCCGGGGCATGGTTCCGGGGGCGGGACGGGGCCGGCGGGCGGGCACCGACCCGTGATCGTCCGGGGTCGACCGTGATCGGCCTGGGGTCGACCGACCCGGGCCGGCCGATGGGCCGGCCCGGGGGTCAGCCCGCCAGCAGGCGGGTCGCCACCCAGATCAGCGGCGCGGACACGGCCAACGGCAGCGCCACCCCGGCCGTCACGTGCACGAAGCGCGACGGGAAGTCGTACGCCGCCACCCGTCGGCCCAGCAGCGCACCGAGACCGGCCAGCACCCCCAGGGCGGGCGGCGCGCCGACCGCCAGGCCGAACACCACCGCGGCCACCAGGCCGAGCACCGGGCCCACCTGCTTCGGCCCCGGCAGCGGGGCCGCCGCCAGCAGGGTGGCCAGCGCCACCGCACCGACCGCCGCCGGCACCCAGTCGGACAGCAGCAGCGCCGTACACAGCACCGTCACCACGGTGGCCGAGCCCAGCACCGTCAGCGCGTAGAACCGCTCGGCCGGGTCGGACGGGCGGAAGGTCTGCAGCACCAGCACGAGCAGGAAGAACCCGCCCAGGGTGCCGACCGCCGCCGCCGCACCGCCGCTCCGGCCGGCCAGCAGGACCGCGGCGTCCGCGACCAGACCGGCCAGCGCGGCCAGCGCGATGCCCTGGCGGGCGGGCCACATGCCGTTCAGCCGGAACCAGCCGGCCGCCGTCAGCACCTGGAGCACCGCCACCACGACCGCGAGCGCGGGCACGCCGATCGCCGCGCCGCCCGCCAGCAGCGCGGCCGCGCCGGCCGTGATCAGCGCGGGCTGCAGGCCCGGGTCGATGATCGGCGAGCCGGTCCGCGCCCGGGGGCCGGCCGGCGCAGCCGGCGGCTGCGGGAACGGCGGCTGCGGGGCCTGCGGGGCCTGCGGGAACGGCGGGGCCGCGACGGGGGCCTGCCGGGGCAGCGCCATCGTCGGGTTGTCCAGCGGGTGCCCGTGCGGCTGCCCGGCCTGCGGGGGCGGGCCCTGCGGCGGCTGCGCGTACGGCGGCTGCTGCTGTTGCTGCTGTTGCGGGTACGGCGGCCGGGCCTGCTGCGGCGCGGCCGGGTCCTGGCGGGACAGCGTCATGGTCGGGCTGTCGAGCCCCTGGCCGTACGGCAGGCCGCCCGGCGGTTGCCCGGGCACCGCCTCGTACGGCTGCTGCCCGCCCGCCGGAACGCCCGCCGGCGCCGGGCCCGGCCCACCCGTCTGCGGGAAGCCCTGGCCGTACGCCTGCGGGCCCGTCTGTTCGAAGCCCTGGCCGTACGACTGCGGGCCCGGCCCCTGCGGGTGGCCCGGTTCCTGCGGGTAGGCCGGCTGGGGGGCGTACGGCCCGCCCTGCGCGCCCGGCGCCTGCTGCCAACCGCCGGTGGGATCGCCCTGCGTGCCCTGCGGGTGTCGGCCGTGTCCGCCGTGTCCCTCGTTCACGCCGCTCACCCGCCCGCGAACGGCGGGAGCACCTCGACCGTGCCGCCCTCGCTGAGGGCCACGGTCGCGTGGTCGCGGGCGCCGACCTGCGCGCCGTCCACCAGGTAGGAGCAGTGCCCGAGCACCCGGCCGAACCCGGGCCGGTCGGCGTGCCGCTGCCGGGCCGCGTCCAGCGCCTCCGCCAGGGTGGCCGCCTCGTACGGCTCCTCGGCCAGCCCCGCCTCGGCCTTCGCGGCGGCCCAGTAGCGGATCGTCCCGCTGACCCGCACGCCCTGCGCGGGATCGGTGGTCGCACCCATGGCACAACCCCTTCTCGTCGTCCTCGACCGGCCCGGTGGCCCGGTCCGGGCCCCACCGGGGCGTCCGCCCGCGCGCCCGTGCTGAGGGGGCGCGCGCGGTGCCGCCGAGGGTGCGTCCCATGATGGCCTGTCCGCGGCCCCGACCGGCAATCGCCCCACATCAGCCCCGGGCTCCGGCCGTTCCGGGGGCTCCCGCCCGGATGTCCGGTCGGTGTCCCGGCGGTGTCCCGGCGGTGTCGGGGCTGTGTCCAGGCTCACCCGCACCCCGCCCGGAATGGCCGAACCGCGGCTTTCGGGACCTCCCCGCACGGGGCGCGGTCGGCTATTCTCGTGGCGTAAGGGATCCGGGCAGAGTCGCCCCCGGGTCCTTTTGTGCTTTCAGGACGCCAGTACGGACGTCCTTGCGAATCGTCGGTCCCACCCCCGGCGCCGAGCAAGGACCGCCCCGCCATTCGCGGCACAACGGAGTGCCCGGGTCCGGCGGAGTGTCGTCACCCGGCTCCGGGCCGCCGCCCGGCACCGGGACTGACCGGAAGGTTCGCGGGATGAGCAGGGCAGGAACGGTGCACCAGGGGTTGCGGGACCTCCGGCGCGGTCCCCGTCCGGCCGTGCAGGCCGGCGAATCCTCCGGTGCGGAGCCGGCGTCGACCCTCACTCGAACCTCAGCACGTGCGCCATCCGGCTGTGGCGGCAGCCGCAACGCGACCGCGACGACCCGGAAAGGGGACCACCGGGTATGAGTTCTCTGCTCCTCCTCACCAACGCACTGCAGCCCTCCGCGGAGGTGCTGCCCGCCCTGGGACTGCTGCTGCACAGCGTCCGGGTGGCACCGGCCGAGGGCTCGGCCCTCGTCGACACCCCCAGCGCCGACGTCATCCTGGTCGACGGGCGGCGCGACCTGCCGCAGATCCGCAGCCTCTGCCAGCTGCTGCGCTCCACCGGGATCGGCTGCCCACTGATCCTGGTCGTCACCGAGGGCGGGCTGGCCGCCGTCACCGCCGACTGGGGCATCGACGACGTCCTGCTCGACACCGCCGGCCCGGCCGAGGTCGAGGCCCGGCTGCGGCTGGGCATGGGTCGGCTCCAGGTGGCCACCGACGACAGCCCGATGGAGATCCGCAGCGGCGACCTCTCGGTGGACGAGGCCACCTACTCGGCCAAGCTCAAGGGCCGGGTACTCGACCTCACCTTCAAGGAGTTCGAGCTGCTCAAGTACCTCGCCCAGCACCCCGGCCGGGTCTTCACCCGGGCGCAGCTGCTGCAGGAGGTCTGGGGCTACGACTACTTCGGCGGCACCCGCACGGTGGACGTGCACGTCCGGCGGCTGCGGGCCAAGCTCGGCGTGGAGCACGAGCAGCTGATCGGCACCGTGCGCAACGTCGGCTACCGCTTCGTCGTACCGGAGAAGCCGGACAAGGGCGAGCGGCCGGAGCTCGGCCAGCGCCCGACCGCCCCGCTGGAGGCCTGACCCCGGTCACCGGGCCCGCCGC
>NZ_JBSGXP010000180.1:0-16941 GCF_053610105.1 Kitasatospora sp. NPDC054939
CCGCGGGGCTGCGGGGCCGCGGCGCCCGGGCTCACCCCTGGGAGGTGTTCGCGGCCGCGTAGGCGGCGAGCGCCTCCTCGACGAAGGACTCCACCGCGGACTTGTCGACCCGCAGGCCGGCCAGCACCCCGGTGCCGTTCTCCAGCTCCAGCAGGGCGAGCAGCACGTGCTCGGTGCCCACGTAGTTGTGGCCGAGCTTGAGCGCCTCGCGGAAGGTCAGCTCCAGCGCCTTCTTGCCCTGCGCGTCGTACGGGATGAGGGCGGGCACCTCCCCGGCGGGCGCCGGGAGGGCGGCGGCGGCCGCCCCGCGGACGGCCTCCGGGGTGAGGCCCTGGGCGGCGAGCGCCTTCACGGCCAGGCCCTCGGGCTCGGCGAGCAGGCCGAGGACGAGGTGGTCGGGGCCGATCTCGGCGTTGCCGGCCGCCCGGGCCTCCTCCTGGGAGGCCATCACGACGTTGCGGGCCCGCGGGGTGAACCGGCTGAAGCCCTGGCTCGGGTCGAGGTCGTTGGGGGTGGCCGGGTCCCTGGGGACGAACCGCTTCTGGGCGGCCTGCTTGCTGACGCCCATGCTGCGGCCGATGTCGGTCCAGGAGGCGCCGGAGCGCCGGGCCTGGTCGACGAAGTGGCCGATCAGGTGGTCCGCCAGCTCGCCGAGGTGGTCGGCGGCGATGACGGCGTCGGAGAGCTGGTCGAGCGCATCGGGGTGGACCTTCTTGATCGCGTCGATCAGGTCGTCGAGGCGCAGCGGAGTGGTCTTGGGAACGCTGGGATTCTCCATGCGTCAACCGTAGGTTGTCGACGGGGGATCGTCAACCATCGGTTGACGATTGCCTCCCGGGTCTCCCTGGCTTCCCGGCGCGGTGGGGCCGTGGGGGCCGTGGTGCCGCCGGGGTCGCGCCGGCTCAGCCGAGCAGGCGGGCCCGGACGGCGGCCAGGTCGGCCGGGTCCGCACCGGCCGCCAGCAGGCGCCCGGCCGGCTCGAAGCCGTCCAGCGCGTCGTGCAGGGCGGCCTCGGCGGTCGTCCCGGCCGCGGCGAGCGCGGCGTCGATCCGGGCGTACTGGTCGGGCAGGCCCAGCATGCCGTACAGCGGACGGACGTTGGGGGCGCTCAGCAGGTAGTCGGTGACGATCTCGGCGGGCTCGACGCCGGCCAGGGCGAGCAGCAGCAGGGCGGCCAGTCCGGTCCGGTCGCGGCCGGCGCCGCAGTGCACCACCACGCCGCCGCCGCGGGCCCGGGCGACCGCGGCGACCAGGGCGCGGGCGGCGTGCGGGCAGTGGTCGAGGTAGGGGCGCAGGGTCAGCGGAGTGCCGTCGAGGTGGCCGTACCGCTGCCACCAGGCGTCGCCGGCCAGTGCGTCCAGCGGGACGCGGACCAGGTCGACGCCCTCGGGCAGCGGCAGCAGCGGTTTGTACTCCTCGGGATTTCGCAGGTCGACGACGGTGCGTATGCCGTGGTCGAGCAGGGTGTCCCAGCCCTCGGCGGTCAGCCGGTCGAGGTTGTCGGCGCGTACGACGGCCCGGTGGGCGGTGCGGCGTCCGGTCGTGGTGCGCAGCCCGCCGAGGTCGCGGACGTTGAGGCAGCCGTCCCAGACCAGGGTGCGGTCGGCGGTGGTGGTGGTGACGGCGGCGGTCGGCGCGTGCGTCGGGCCCATGGAGTCCCCCGGGATCTCGCGAGGAGGTCCCGTTACCCCCTCGTTATCAAGGACTCCCGGTCGCCCCGGATGGTTCCGGGGCGGGCCCCGGCCGGGCCCGGTGCGGGACGGCTCAGCGAGGGAAGACCCAGAGCCCGCGCCCGAGCGTGTCCAGGCAGCGGACGGTGGTGAAGCGCTCGTCCCCGGCCGAGAGGAAGCCGTCCGCGACGCCCGCCAGGACGTCCCGGGCCGCGGCGTCGCCCCGCCGCCAGGCGCCGGAGAGCACCAGCGCCCCGTCGACCAGCTCGGCCCGCTGGATGCGGGCGACCGAGGTGGTGAGCAGGGCGGCGTTGACCTCCTCCAGGTCGGCGGGGGAGAGGTAGGTCTCGTCGCCGCTGCGGTCCTGCCGGATGCGGCGCCGCAGCTCGGGCAGCCCGTAGTGGCGGACCGCGGCGAGCGAGTCCTGCACCGCGACCTGCCAGCGCGGCCCCGGCATCACCTCCCACCAGAGGTCCTCGCCGACCGGCAGCAGTTCGCCGATCCGGGCCCGCCAGGCCTCCATGCCGTGCACGGTGCGAGGGTCGGGCCGCAGGCCGGGCCGGCCGGCCGCGGTCCAGTCCGACCGGCGGACCAGGCTGAGGTCGAAGGTGTAGCGGACCCGGTCGGCGGCCGGGAGCTCGACCACGCCGAGCAGGGCCCAGTGGGTGGCGTCGGGGAGGCTGAAGGAGCGGCGCCACCCGGTGAAGCCCAGGGCGCGCAGGCCCGGTGCGAGGTGGTCGCGCAGCGTCTCCGCGTGGAGCGCGCGGGCGGTGGTCATGGCGGTCTTCCCTGGTCGGTCCCCCCTTCGGGGGTGCGGCGGAGGTGCGGGGGCGCGGACGAACGGTCGCGCGCGGCGGGGCCGAGCGGTGCCGGTTCGCCCACGTACCACCGTGCCTCCGGGGCGCCCGCCGGGGCCGCGGGCGAACGGCAGTCACCGACGGGACCTTGGCCCCGGCCGGCCTGGGCCTTCGTCCCGGCGTCCGGGCGGTCCCGGTGCGCCGCGCGAATGGCGCATGATGTGGCGGGTGCAGAATGCAGAGCGCCCGGACCCGGGCACCGAGAGCGTTGTCGGCAGGGCAGCGCCGATACCCGCGACCGGACCCCCGCCCGAAGCGGCACCGAACCCGCCGACCGGAGCCGCGGCGGACCCGCCGACCGGGGCCGCGTCGGACCTCACGGCCGCCGTCCGGGCCGCGCAGGACGGCGACGAGGCGGCCTTCCGGGTGCTGTTCCGGACCGTCCAGCCGGGCCTGCTGCGCTACCTGCGGGTGCTCGTCGCCGGGCAGCCGGAGAGCACCCAGGACGCCGAGGACATCGCCTCCGAGGCCTGGCTGCAGATCGCCCGCGACCTGCACACCTTCACCGGCGACGGCGACGCCTTCCGCGGCTGGGCCGCCACCGTCGCCCGCCACCGGGCCCTGGACCACCTGCGGGCCCGCCGCCGCCGGCCGGTGGCCGACCTGCCCTTCGAGTACCTGGTCGAACTGGCCGGCCGGGACGACACCGCCGGCTCCGCCCTCTCCGCCGTCGGCACCTCGGACGCCCTGGCGCTGATCTCCCGGCTGCCGCGCGACCAGGCGGAGGCGGTCCTGCTGCGGGTGGTGCTGGAACTCGACGCCGAGACCGCCGCCCGGGTGCTCGGCAAGCGCTCCGGAGCCGTGCGGATGGCCGCGCACCGCGGCCTGCGCGGACTGGCCAAGCTGCTGGAGCGCACCGGCCCGGCCGGGATCCCCGCCCAGGCGGGCCGCGGGACCGGTCGGGAATCCGGACGGACCGGGACGAAGCGGGGCGCCCGGAAATTCGCCGAAGAAATTCCTCCGCAGGGTGTGACAGAACGCCGGGCCGCGACGCTGAAGGACATGAGATGAGCACCAACCGATCCCGTCGGATCGACCGAGACACGGCCGAGCACCTGCTCGGCGGTGCCGTGGTCGGTACGCCGGCCGGTCCGGACGCCCACCTCGCCGCGGACGCCCGCCCCTCCGGTGGAGCCGACGGCAGCGCGCACGAGGGCCTGGCCCGAGTGCTCGCCGCCGCCTCGGCCCCGGCCGCCGAGGACGAGCTGACCGGTGAGGAGGCGGCCGTGGCCGCGTTCCGGGCGGCCCGTCTCGCCCCCGCACCACTCACGACCGCACCCGTCCGGAGACGATCGATGGCGACCGCCGTGCTGACCAGGGCCTCGACGGCCCTGAGCGCCAAGGCCGCTGCCGCCGTGCTCACGGCCACCGCCCTCGGCGGTGTCGCCGTCGCGGCCGGCACCGGCAACCTGCCGACGGCGCTCGGCGGCGGCTCCGACGAGCCGCGCCGGTCGGCCGTCCCCGGTGCGGTCGACGAATCCTCCGCCGACCGGGGCACCACCGGTGCCGCGACCGGGGGAAGGCGGCCGACCGGCGGCACGTCCCCGGCGGCGCCGGGCTTCGGACCGTCCACCGAGGCCCCGGCGAGCGGCGGGCCGGACACCGGCAGCGCCACGGCGGTGCCGGGCCGGTCGGCCGATCCGGCGCTGACCACGCTCTGCCGGGCCTTCGCCGACCGCACGGCCCGCGGCGAGCACCCGCCCAAGCCGGCCGGCGAACCGCAGTACGGACCGCTGGTCGATGCGGCGGGCGGTCCGGAGCGGGTCGAGGCCTACTGCGGAGCGGTGCTCGGGCGCGCGAGCGACGACAACCGCCCGGGCACCGCCCCGCAACCGAGCAGCTCCGACAAGCAGGGCCGGCCCGACGGCAAGCCGACGGACGGGAAGCCGGCCGACCGGAAGCCGACGGACCCCAAGCCCGGCGACACGGACCGGCCGGACCCCACCGCCGGCACCGGCGGCCGGGCGACGGCGGGCGGCGAACCGGCCGCCACCGGTCCGCCGGACCCCCGGCCGAAGGCCGACAAGTCCCCCGGGGTGAAACCCGCCGAGGACGGCCGAAGCCCGGACCCGTCACCCCAGAGGTGACCCCAGGACTCCGGACGGACGGCGGGCGAATCCCCCCGGGCCCGTCGTCCGTCCGGACTGCACCACCTGCACTGCACAGCACCACCCACCCGACTCCGGGTGGCCGGTCGGCTCCCCCGTGCCCGCCGCCCACCCGGCCCCGGCCCCGGCCGGACCGGCACCAGGCGCACCCCGGACGCGCCGCCGGCCCGGCCGGGACCGGACCCAGCCGGTCCGCCCGACCCTCACCCGGGCGGACCGGTCCGCACCACCCGACTGGACCGACCGTGACCGTGAGCGCGAGCCACCACGAGCCGGCGGCCGGGGATCCGCTGCCCGGTTCCCCGTCCGCCACCCCTGCCTGGCCGGGCCCCGATGCGGCTGCGACGCACCTCGCAGCCGGCTTCGCGGGCCCGGCCGGGGCACCCCCGGCTCCCGCCGGCGAAGGCGGCCGGTACTTCCCCGACCCGTACGGGATCGGCCCCCACGAGCCCGACCCGTACGCGCCCGACCCGTACGGGGCCGAGGCGTACCAGGTCCGCCCGTACGCGGCGGGCCCGTACCCGGCGGACGCCCACGGGTACGAGCACGGCTCCGGGCACGCGTACGGGTACCCGCCGGACGGCGGCGGCGCGACCGCCGTGCTCCCGGTGCAGTTCGACGGCCCGGACGCCGTCGGGCCCGACGCCCCCGCTCCCGGGGCCGGCGCGGCGGTCGCCGCCGCGCCGGTGTTCGTCGACTCCTCCGGCCGCCGACTGCGCCGGGTGCGCCGGATCGGCCTGCTGGTCGCCGTGCCCGCCGTCGGCTACCTCGGCCTGCTGGCCAGTACGGTGCTCGGCGGACCCACGGTGAGCGCGCCCTTCCTGCCGCTGCCGCCCGCCCCCAGCGCCCCGGCACCCGCGCCGGCCGACCCGCAGCCGGCCATCACCGGTACGCCCGGTCCCGACAGCGTCCAGCCGGAGCCCTCCGCCCCGGGCACCGCCCCGCGGACCACCGCCCGGCCGACCGGGGGTGCGCCCTCCCCGGCCGGCCGGCCGGCCGAACCGACCGCGCAGCCTTCCGCCACTCCCGGTGGCAACGGGAACGGCAACGGCAACGGGACCGCCGCTCCGGGCCACGGCCGACCCACCGACGCCCCTGGCAACTCCGGCAACAAGCCGACCAAGCCGGCCCAGAACCCCTGACCTCCGGGCCCCGCCGGACCCCACCGCCCGCCAGACCCGCCGACCCCGAGGCCCATCCCGTGAGCGCATCCCGACGCCGTCGTGCCCCGGCACGCCCCGCCCGCATCCGGTCGGCACCCCGCAACGACCGCCGGGGCCGGCGCGGAGTGGTCCGGCAGCGTCCGGTCCGCGCCTCCCACTGGGCGGTGTTCACCGCACTGCTGCTGGCCCTCGCCGCCGCGCTGCTGATCCAGGGCTACACCCAGCACCTGTACGACCACCGTCCCGACGCCACCGCCGCGGCGGCCCCGGCCGGCACCGTCCCCGCCGAGGTCACCGGCGGCGGGCCGGTGATCGACGCCTCCGGCCCCCAGCCCCGGACGGCCGGGCCCGCACCCGGCACCGTCGCGCTGACCTTCGACGACGGCCCCGACCCGCGCTGGACCGCCGAGATCCTCGACACCCTGCGCCGCAACCAGGTCCGGGCCACCTTCTTCGTGGTCGGCACCGAGGTCGCGGCCCACCCCGAACTGGTCCGGCGCATCGTCGACGAGGGCCACCAGCTCGGGGTCCACACCTTCACCCACGCCGACCTCGGCCGCCTCCCCGAGTGGCGGCGCTCGCTCGAACTGCGCGAGAGCCAGCTCGCCCTGGCCGGGGCGGCCGGCGTGACCAGCTCGCTGCTGCGCCCGCCCTACTCCTCCACCGCCGACGCCCTGGACGATCCCGGCTGGGCGGCCGTCCGGCAGGCCGGCCGGGAGGGCTACCTGACCGTCCTCACCACCCGGGACAGTGAGGACTGGCGCCGCCCCGGGGTGGACGGGATCGTCGAGGCCGCCACGGCCGGGTCCGGCACCGAGGGCCGGATCGTGCTCCTGCACGACGCCGGCGGCAACCGCTGGCAGACCGTCGCCGCGCTCGACCGGCTGCTGCCCGAGCTGAAGGCCCGCGGCTACCGGTTCACCACCGTCAGCGAGTCGGTGGGCCTGCCCGACCCGGTCCGCCCGGCCTCCGCCGCCGAACACTGGCAGGGCCTGGCGATGATCCAGGTGCTCCGGGCCGGCGACCGGACCCTCACGGTGCTCGGCTGGCTGCTCTGGGGCGCCGGTGCGATCGCCGTGCTGCGCGCGGTCACCGTGCTGGTCGCCGCCCGGCGGCACAAGCGGCTGCGCCGGCGCGGCTGGGGCCCGCCGGTCACCGAGCCGGTGAGCGTGATCGTCCCCGCGTACAACGAGTCCGCCGGCATCGAGGCGGCCGTGCGCTCGCTGCTCGCCTCCGACCATCCCGTGGAGGTCGTCGTGGTGGACGACGGCTCCACCGACGGCACCGCCGACCTGGTGGAGGGGCTGAACCTCCCGTACGTCCGGGTGATCCGGCAGCAGAACGCGGGCAAGCCCGCCGCGCTGAACACGGGTATCGCCGCCGCCCGCGCCGAACTGCTGGTGATGGTCGACGGCGACACCGTCTTCGAGCCCGACGCCGTCCGGATGCTGGTGCAGCCCTTCGCCGACCCGGACGTCGGCGCCGTCTCCGGCAACGCCAAGGTCGCCAACCGGGGCGGACTGCTCGGCCGCTGGCAGCACATCGAGTACGTGGTCGGCTTCAACCTCGACCGCCGCCTCTTCGACCTCGCGGAGTGCATGCCCACCGTGCCCGGCGCGGTCGGCGCCTTCCGGCGCTCGGCCGTCCTCGCCGTCGGCGGGGTCGGCGACGAGACGCTCGCCGAGGACACCGACCTCACCATGGCCCTGTGCCGGGACGGCTGGCGGGTCGTGTACGAGGAGAAGGCCCGCGCGTGGACCGAGGCCCCCGCCTCGCTCTCCGCGCTCTGGCGGCAGCGCTACCGCTGGTGCTACGGCACCCTCCAGGCGATGTGGAAGCACCGCGCGGCGCTCCGCCAGCGCGGCCGGGCCGGCAAGCTGGGCCGCCGCGGCCTCGGCTACCTGCTGATGTTCCAGGTGCTGCTGCCGCTGCTCGCGCCGGTCGTCGACGTCTTCGCGCTGTACGGCCTGGTCTTCCTCGACCCGCTCCGGATCGTCGGCCTCTGGTTCGCGTTCCTGCTGGTCCAGCTGGGGATGGCGGTCTATGCCTTCCGGCTGGACCGCGAGCGGCTCGGGCCGCTCTGGTCGCTGCCCCTGCAGCAGTTCGTCCACCGCCAGCTGATGTACCTGGTGGTCGTCCAGTCGGTCTTCACCGCGGTGGCCGGCTCCCGGCTGCGCTGGCAGCGGATGCAGCGGTACGGCTCGCTGAAGGTGCCGGCGGACGGCGGGGCCGGTTTGCCGGGGGCGGCGCCGGACCTGCGGGTCACCGGCGGCGGCTATCGTGCACAGGTGCACGAGGCGGCCGGAGCCCCGGACGCCGCACGGGAGGGGAGCGGTTCGAGGTGAACGGACGCGCGCTGAACGGGCGCTACGAGCTCGTCGAGATACTCGGCGTCGGCGGGATGGCGACCGTCTGGCGCGCCGTGGACCACGTGCTCGGCCGGCAGGTGGCCGTCAAGGTCCTCAACGGCGGCCTCGCCGACGATCCGCGCTTCGCCGACCGCTTCTCCCGCGAGGCCCAGCACGCCGCGATGCTGGTGCACCCGCGGATCGTCATGGTCTTCGACTCGGGCGTCGACCAGGGCTCCCCGTACATCGTGATGGAGCTGGTCCAGGGCCAGTCGCTGGCGGCCCTGCTGGCGCGGCAGGGCGCACTGCCCGTCGAACGGGCGGTCGGCATCGCGGCGGCGGTCTGCGAGGGCCTGGAGGTCGCCCACAGCGCCGGCCTGGTGCACCGGGACGTCAAGCCCGGCAACATCATGATCACCAACGACGGCGGGGTGAAGGTCGTCGACTTCGGCATCGCCCGGGCCGGCTCGTCCGCCAACCTCACCCAGACCGCCATGGTGGTCGGCACCGCCGCCTACATCTCGCCGGAGCAGGCCACCGCGGCGCCCCTGGACGCCCGCACCGACCTCTACTCGGTCGGCTGCGTGCTGTACGAGATGCTCACCGGCGACCAGCCGTTCGTCGCCGAGACGCCCGTCGCCATCGCCTTCAAGCACGTCAGCGAGCACCCGGTGCCGCCGTCCGTCCGCCGCCCGGGGCTGCCCGCCGCAGTCGACTCCGCGGTGCTGCGCCTGCTGGCCAAGGACCCGGCCCACCGCCCGCCGTCCGCCGCCCACGCGCAGGCCGAGCTGCTGGCCGCCGTCCCCGCCGCGGTCGCCCCCGACCGCACCGGCGAACTGCTGGCCGCCGCCGGCGCGCCCACCCAGGCGCTGCCGCCGGTATTCGTGGAACCGCAGCGGACCAGCCTCCTGCCGCCGCTGCCCGCCGCCCGGCCCACCGAACCGCTGGGCGAACCGGTCCGGGAGAGCCGCCGCAAGCCGCTGCTGATCGGCGCGCTCGGCCTGGCCGGGGTGGCCGGGGCCGCCGTCCTCGCGCTCACCGCCTTCGACGGGCCGACCGGGCCCGCGGCCCAGCCCCGGGCCGCCTCGACGGCCGGCTCCGCGGCCCCGCCCTCGCCGTCCGCCGCGGCGACCGCCCCGACGCCGACCGCGTCCGCCACCCCCGGCGCGACCGCCACCTCGGCCCGCCCGCTGACCCCGGCCGCCGCCATCGCCGCCTTCCGCCAGACCGTGTCGCAGACCCGGCCGAGCCGCGACCACGAGCGCCACGCCGAGGTCGTCCGGATGCTCGGCGAGGCCGTCGACCGCCTTGAGGACGACCAGCCCGAGGCCGCCGAACGCGAACTGAAGAACGCCCAGCGGGCCGTCAAGGACCTCGGCCGCAAGCACGCCATCGACAGCCAGACCGCCCAGGCCTGGCAGTCCAAGCTCTCCTCCCTGATCAACTCCGTGGAGAAGTCCACCGACCGCGACTGACCGACTTCAGGGTCCGGCGCCGGGGTCCGGACCGCGGTCGCGGTCGCGGCCAGCGCGGCCCGGGCCGGCCTGGCGGTGCAGCCGGGACTCCAGCCCGCTGCGGACCTGGCCGCTGAGGGTCCCGGCCGCCGCGGCGAGGAAGACGAAGTTGTAGACCACCTGAAGCACCACCACCAGACGGGCCGACTGCGAGGCCGCGGTGATGTCGCCGTAGCCGATGGTCGACATGGTGACGACGGTGAAGTAGAGCGCGTCCAGCCGGGTCTCCAGCCCGTCGAAGTCGCCGGGGTGGCCGGCCAGCACGTAGTACGAGGTGGCGAAGAGCACCAGCGAGAGGCAGATCAGCAGGGCCAGCCAGATCCCCGGGTGGCGGCCGGCGCCCATCAGGACGTCGCGGATCCGCATCAGCAGCAGCAGGGTCAGCAGGGCGATCGCGATGCCGAAGGCGATCCAGCTGAACACCGGCCGGTGGTCGCCGAACCAGCGCAGCGGGACGGTGAAGTAGCCGACCATCAGCAGCCCGAACACCCCGACGAACTGACCCCAGACCCGGAGGTCGGGGGCATCGCGGGGCGGCGGCGGGGGGTGGTCCACGTCCACCCGTCCAGCCTCCGCCGCCGGGGCGGCGGTCCGCGCGGCGGAGGGGGCCGTCCGGAGGAGCGGCCCGCGCTGCCGGGCCACCGCGTTCCTGTCCGTTCGGACTACCGGACTACCGAACTACCGAACCACCGAGCTACCGGCCGCGGGCCGCGAACGCCCGGGCGGAGGCGTTCTCCAGGGCGGCCCGTCGCAGCGCGGCCAGCAGGGCCTCGCCGAGTACGGTGCCCAGCACCACGCCCTCGACCCGGCTGTCGCTCTCGGCGCGCGCGGCGACCGCGGCGACCTCGGAGCCCGCCATCCCCTCGGTGGCCTCCGCGTAGGTGTCGGCGAGCGCGAGCAGGTCCTCCTGGCCGAGGGTGCGGTAGGTCAGGACGACCTGGGCGAGGGCGTCGCGGGTGAGGCTCTCCGGTTCGACCTGCCAACCGCGCCGGTCGATCAGCCGGTCGGCGTACGCGCGGGCGTCCTGCCAGTCGGCGGACTCCCGGTCGGTGGTGACGGTGGGGGTGACGGCCTCGTGCGCGATGCCGAGCAGCTTGTGCGGGTGCAGGCCGGGTTCGTCGATGGAGGTCAGCACGTCGCGGACGGCGGCGATGGAGAGCTTGCCGACGTCGACCATGGCGCGGACCAGGTTGAGGCGGCGCACGTGCGCCTCGCCGTACTGGGCCTGGTTGGGGCTGGTGAGCTCGCCGGCCGGGAGCAGGCCCTCGCGCAGGTAGTACTTGATGGTCGGGACGGGGACGCCGGTTCGGGTGCTCAGCTCTCCGATGCGCATGGCGGCGGGTTCCTCCAGATCCTCCTCCGGACACTATGGATAGCTTACCTGTCCACTTTGCGTCCCCGTCCCGGGCGGCCGGAGGAGCGCGGCGTCAGCCCGGTGCCGGACCGGGCCCCGGCTCGTCCAGGAACTCCAGCACCGCCAGCACCGCCATCAGCACCAGCGCCATGCACAGCGTCACCAGTGCCGTCGGGTAGCTCCACAGCAGGAACGCCAGTACCGCGCCGCCGACCGCCACCCAGCCGAGCCAGGCGTGCCAGCGGTGCACGAAGCGGCCGACCGGCCCGAGCCGCAGCCCGGCGCGTTCGGCGGTCTCCCGGACGGCCCCCAGGCCCGCGTGCCAGAGACTGCGGATGCCCCTGGCCCGGCGTCCGGACCCGCTGATCCAGGCACCGAGCGCGACCAGCAGGCCGAGCGCGATCACCACCCGGACGGCCGAGCGCAGGTACCGGATCAGCGTGTCGTACACCGCCTGGGCCGCCGCCTGGTTCACCCCGGACGGGAGCTTGTCCAGGTAGACGGCGCGGAAGACGGTGAGCCCGATGCCGACCAGCAGCGCCCCGCCGGCCATGCCCAGTGCGACCGTGACGGCGGCCCGCCGTCGCCGCCCGGCGAGCAGCACGCCGGCCACCGCGCAGGCCACCGTCAGCACGGGCAGCCAGAATCCGGCCAGGTCCAGCAGCCGGAACGCGGTCTGCACCTTGGGGATCGCGTCGGACTGCACCAGGGTGAAGGAGGTGTGCACCTCGGGGATCTTCGAGGCGATCGAGAGGCCGTTGTCGACCAGCTCGGTCTTGACCCGGGCGATCACCGGGGCGAGGTCCAGCAGCACCGTGTTGCCCTGGACCTCCACGGCGCCCCCGCCCTCGCCGGTCAGCATCCGGACCAGGGCGGCGTGCGCGGAGCGGTTGACGTCGGTCCAGACCGTGGCGAACCCCTCGCTCGCCACCACCCGGGCGACCTGGCCGTGGACGAAGCCGCTGAGCCCGTCGCCGAGCGCCTGGCTGATGGAGCCCAGCAGGGCGTCCAGGCGGGGGCGGTCCTCGGGGGCGATGTCGTCGAGCAGCGAGCCGACCGGGATGTACTTCATCACCTCGTCGGTCACCCGGTCGGTGATGGCGGCCTGGATCGCCGGGTCCCGGGCGAGCGGCGCCATCGTGGCCACGTAGCGGTCGGTGTCGGTGATCTCCGACTTCGTCCAGACCGTCAGCAGGCTGACCGGGGTCATCACGCAGGCCAGCACGACCAGCAGGACGGCGAACAGCGAGCGGATCCGGTGCTTCCTCGGGCGTTCGGCGAGCCGGTGGGCGAGTTCGGCCTCGTGCGCCTCGACCTTGCTGAGCCGGGCGCGCAGTTCGGCGAGCTCGTCGCCGGGACCCGCGCCGGAGCGGGCGCCCCCCTGCGGTCCGTCGGCCGGGGTGCCGCCGACCGGGGTGCTGGCGGCCGAGGTTCCGCCGGCCGGGGGTCCGCCGGCCGGCGGTTCGTCCCCGGGCGGACCGTCGGCCGGGGGGCTGCCGGGGGGTGGGCCGCTGCTCGACATCCGGTGCTCCGTTCCAGTACGCGGTCAGGTGCGGTGCATACCAGGAGATACCGGATGGAGTCGGACGGCCAGTCGGGAACGCGGAAGCCCCCGGCCCGTCAGCTGACGGACCGGGGGCTCCGGCGGGACCGACGGCCTCGGGGAGGCCGGGGCGCGGGACTCAGGCGGTCGTGGTGGACCGGGTCTCGGTGCCCTTGGTGACGTTGGTCGGGGTGACGGCCGGACGGGGCTGCTCGGCGGCCGGCTGCTGCGCGGCGGGCGCGGCGGCGGCCGGGGCCGGCTCGGCGACACTCTGCGCGGTGCCCTCGGCGGGCTTGTCCTCGTCGCGCATGGCCTTGGTCTCGGCCTTCAGGATGCGCATCGACTTGCCGAGGCCGCGCGCCATCTCCGGGAGCTTCTTCGAACCGAACAGCAGGACAACGACCGCCAGCACCACGACGATGTGCCAGGGCTCAAGACCGTTACGCAGCATCCCTGGCCACCGGTCCCTTCTCATCTAGAGTCACAGGCGGGCAAAGCGCCCGACCCGGCCAGTATGCCTGCCCGCGGCGGCGAACGTATACACCGGTCGGGAAACGCTGGTCAAAGACCAGGTGTTGTCAAGGCGGCCGGTGATCAGCCCGAATAGCCGACCATCAGCCCGGAGAACAGCAGGGCCACCAGCACCACCCCGAACGTCATCCACAGCAGCACCCGGCTGCGCGGCAGCGGTTCGCCCCGCCGCATCGCCTCCTCGACGCGCAGCCAGCGCCGGTACGCCACCGCCCCGAGGGCGGCCCCGCCCAGCGCGCAGAGCACGGCCAAGCCGATCCGCAGCGGGGCCGGGGCGACCCCGGGCGTCAGCTGGTCGACGGCGATGCCGCCGGCGAGCAGGCCGAGCGAGGTGCGGATCCAGGCCAGGAAGGTGCGCTCGTTGGCGAGCGAGAAGCGGTAGTCGGGTTCCTCACCGGACCTCCCGTCCACCCGGCCCGGGGCACCCTCGTCCCCGTCGTCCCCGTCTTCCCCGTCGGCACTGCCGCCACCGCCCGTGCGCGGCTCCGGTCCCGCCATCCCGCCGCCCTCCGCGGATCGATTCCGGCCCTCCGGCCGACCCGGCTCTCCGGTCGACCCGGCCCGTGGCCGTCGCACCGGGGCCGACCCGGTCCTGCGACCGATTCTGGGGTCCGGTCGACGGGCCCGCAGCACGGGCGCCCGGCACCGGTACGGACGGGGAGCCGAACGCACCCGGGCCCCCCCGCGGGGGGTGCCCGGGCCCGGGTGCGACGCGCAGGTCCTCCGGCCGGCCGGGTCAGACCGCGACCACCGTGCCGGTCCGGCCGTCCCGGGGCTGCTCGCCGTCGTCCGGCCCGGCGTCGGGGCCGGCCTCGGCCGGGGTGTGCGGCGGAAGGTGGCGCATCAGCCCGTACGCCAGGGCCGCGGCCGCCACCGTGAAGACCAGTCCGACCAGGGCGGCCATGTGCAGGCCCTCGGTGAAGGCGGTGCGGGCGGCCTCCAGCAGCTCGGGGCCGAGGCCGTCCGGCAGGTGGCCGGCGACGGTGACCGCGCCGCCCAGGGTGTCCTGGGCCACGGCCGCGCCGTCGCCGTCCAGGCCGGCCGGCAGGGTGCTGCCGAGCCGGTCGCGGTAGACGGCGGCGCCGGCGGCGCCGAGCAGGGCGATGCCGAGGGAGGCGCCGAGTTCGACGGCGGTCTCGGAGGTCGCGGAGGCGACTCCGGCCCGCTCGGCGGGGGCGGCGGAGACGACCATCTCGGCGGTGAGGGTCATGGTGCCGACGGTCCCGGCGGCGAGCACCCCGGCGGCGGTGAGGATCAGGGCGAGCGGGGAGTGCGCGCCGACCCGGGTCATCATCGCGAAGCCGGCCGCCCCGACCAGGAAGCCGCCCGCCATCAGCACACCGGGGCGGACCTTCGAGGCCAGCGCGCCGCTGATGCCGACCGCGGCGCCCACGCCGACGCTGGGCACCAGCGACCAGAGCGAGGCGGTCAGCGGGCTCATCCCCTTGACCAGCTGCAGGTACTGCGAGGTGAAGAGGGCGAAGCCCATCATCGCGAACATCGCCAGGCTGTTGACGCCGATCGCCCCGCTGAAGGTGCGGATCCGGAACAGGCCGAGGTCGAGCAGCGGGTGCGCGGCGGACCGCTGGCGCAGGACGAAGGCGCCGGCGAACAGCAGGCCGACCGGGATCGCCAGGGCGGCCGAGAGGTGCCAGCCCTCCACCGACAGGGTCTTGATGCCGTAGACGAGGGGCAGCACGGCGGCCAGCGACAGGACGGCGCCCGGCAGGTCGAAGCTGCCGCGCCGCTCGGCGCGGTACTCGGGGAGCACGGCGGGGGCGGCGACCAGCACCAGCAGCATCACCGGGACGGCGACCAGGAAGGCCGAGCCCCACCAGAACCAGTGCAGCAGGAGTCCGCCGGCGACCGGGCCGAGGGTGGCGCCGGCGGTGAGGATGCCGCCCCAGGCGCCGAGGGCGATCCGGCGCTGCGCGGGGTCGTGGAACATGGTGCGGATCAGCGCGAGGGTCGACGGCATCACGGTCGCGCCGGCGACGCCGAGCAGGGCGCGGGCGGCGATCAGCTGGGCCGCGCTGTCCGCGTAGGCGGCGAGCACCGAGGCTCCGAGGAAGCCGGCCGCGCCGAACAGCAGCATCCGGCGGCGGCCGATCCGGTCGCCCAGCGAGCCCATCGCGATCAGCAGGCCGGCCAGCAGGAACGAGTACATGTCCATGATCCACAGCTGCTCGGTGCCGCTCGGCGCCAGCGTGGTGGAGATGTACGGGACGGCGAAGAAGAGGACGCCCATGTCCATGGCCAGGACGAGGGTCGGGAGCAGGAGGACGGCCAGGCCGATCCATTCGCGGCGGCCTGCGCGGCCGGTGGTTGCGGTCATGGGGAAGACCGTACGCACGTGTCAGACGCTTGTCTAGTACGGGCGTCTAAATCCTGTGTCCAAGACGTACGTGCAAGACATTCGTGCAGATCTTCCGTACCATCGGGACCATGGGAAATCGCGAAGACCTGATGGCCGGCGCCAAGCGCTGCCTGACCGAGAAGGGCTACGGCCGCACCACCGCCCGGGACATCGCCACCGCCTCCGGCGTCAGCCTGGCCGCGATCGGCTACCACTTCGGGTCCAAGGAGTCGCTGCTCAACGCGGCCCTGATCGAGGCGATCGGGGAGTGGGGCGAGCGGCTGACCGCCGTCGTCCGCTCGGCGAGCGCCGTCTCGGACGACCCGGAGGAGCGCTTCGCGGCGGTCTGGGACGGCGTGCTGGCCACCTTCGCCGAGCACCGGGGCCTCTGGTCGGCGCAGTTCGAAGCGGTGGCGCAGGCCGAGCACGCGCCGGAGCTCAAGGAACTCCTCACCGGCGCCCAGCGGGAGGCCCGGCTCGGGCTGGCGGCCCACTTCCAGGGCCTCGACGAGGTGCCCGACACCGAGGACGAGGTGGCCCGCGGCACCTTCTACCAGACGCTGCTGGCCGGGCTGGCCGCGCTCTGGGTCTCCGCACCGGAGCAGGCGCCGACCGGGCGGGAGCTGCTGCGCGGGCTGCGGCTGGTGGGGGAGGGCGTACTGGGGACGGCTGCCGTCAGACCGTGACGGCGGTCAGCAGCACGACCGCGTCGGTGTGGGCCAGCAGCCCGTGGCGCTCCTGGGGCAGCGCGTGGAGCCGGCCCGCGCCCAGCTCCTCCAGGCGGCCGGCGATGGTGACGGAGACCCGGCCGCGCAGGACCAGCAGGCTGGCGGCGCTGGGCGCGTTGTGCTCGTCCAGCGAGGTGCCCGCGGTCAGCGCGATCAGGGTCTGGCGCAGCACTCCGTCGTGGACGACCAGCTGGGCGCTGCGGCCGTGCGGACCGGCGGCGGCCAGGGCGAGGTGCTCGTCGGCGAGCTGTTCGAGATCGTCCATCGCGGGTCCTCCTGTGCGGGGCCGGAACGCGCTCCGGGCCCAGCGTCGCGGAGCGGCGGGCGTCGCGCACCTCGGGGCACTTCCCAGTGCCACGCTCGACGTGCGGAGCCCGGCGACTGCGCCCATGGTTGATGCATGGCGACCAACAACAGCTTCTTCACCGGATTCCACGTCAACCGTTCACTGCTGACCGGCGGAGCTGTGCTCACCGGTGTCGGCGCGGCCTTCGGCCTGGCCGGGGCGACCATGGTGTGTCTGGCGCTCGCCTCGGCAGGTCGGGGCTGGATGCAGCAGATGGAGACCCCGCCCGCCGAAATGGCCCACCGTGCGCTGCACGACGCCAAGGTGGCGTCGATGGCGGGCTGGGATGCCTGGCGGAGCGAGCACAACTCACCCAACTGACCCACCGAGCGCAGGAACGCGCGAGGGCGCTCACGCTGGCCGGGGCCGCAGCGGCCCTCGCGTACGTGGGCACCGTGGATCCGAACGAGCCCGGCCACTATC
>NZ_JBSGXP010000181.1:0-16697 GCF_053610105.1 Kitasatospora sp. NPDC054939
GTGCCCGTCCGGACGGGCACCGGGCTCGGCCGTGTGCGGGCGCGGGTGCGGGCGCGGCGCCGGCGGTCGGCGGCGCCGGGCCCCGCGGCGTCAGCCCGGGAGCACGTCCAGCAGCTGCCCGGCCACCGGCAGGTCGCGCGGGCCGCCGCCGTTGCTCAGCGGGCCGGTCAGGGTGCCGGTGCTGATCGGCGCCAGGCCGGAGTTGTCGGGCTGCAGGGTCGCGCCGTTGTTGAGCACGTCGGCCGAGGAGTTGGCCCACGGGTCGAGCCGCAGGTCCTTCAGCGGCGCGATGCCGTACCCGAGCCCGCTGGTGGTGCCGGAGAGCGCCTGGTCGAGGTCGGTGTGCTGGAGGTTGGCGCCGGCCTCGGGGCGGTCGGCGTGCGCGGTGCCCGCACCGAGCAGCAGGACGGCGCCGAGTGCGGCGAGGCCGGCCCCGCCGGCCTTGGTGAGCGTGGAAGCCATGCGGAATCACCCTTCGGGGGACGGTGGGTTCGAACGGGTGCACCCGGTGCGCGCCCGCTACGCCGAACTGCCCCCCGGCCGGCGGGCCGGGGGGCAGTTCGATGGGGACTCGTGCCGATCGGAGATCAGCAGTCCTCCTCCTCGTGCTCGTGGTGGTGGACCGGCGCCTCGACGTTGGCGCAGTGGTTGCCGAACGCCGGGTTCAGGGCGCCGATCACGTCGATGGTGTTGCCGCACAGGTTCAGCGGGATGTGCACCGGCACCTGCACCTGGTTGCCGGAGACGACGCCGGGGGAACCGGCGGCCACGCCCTCGGCACCGGAGCTGGCGACGGCCGAGCCGGCGCCGGCCAGCAGCAGGCTCGCGGCGGCGGCGGAGAGGACGGCGGCCTTCTTCACGTTCTGCATGGGGGTTGATCTCCTAGATCACACACGGGTTGAGCGCGCCGCACCCGCCGGAGTCCGGCGGGCGCGGCACGGGCTCGACAGCGGCGGTCGCCGGTTCAGCGACCGCCGATTCAGCCGATGTTGGCGCAGCTGTTGCCGAACGCCGGGTTCAGGATGCTGATGACGCCGATCGAGTTGCCGCAGACGTTGATCGGGATGTGCACCGGGATCTGGACCTGGTTGCCGGAGAGCACGCCGGGGGAGCCGGCGGCCACGCCCTGGGCGCCCGAGCTGGCGACGGCACCGCCGGCACCGGCGACGACGAGGCCGGCGGCGGCGATGGACAGGACGGCGGCCTTCTTGAGGTTGCGCATGGTGGTTCTTCCTCCGTTGTCTGCCCGACGGGATTGGGAAAGTCGGGAGCCGGGCGATCAGGATCATCGCCCGATGGTTTCCGGGGTGCCGTGATTGTCACTCCGGCGGCCCAAATGGATCGTGTCGTCCGTGGCTTGGACGCCGGCCGGCCGCCGTATTCCTGCGCCTGGCGAACAATTCCCGCACGGCCGGGGAGAATTCGTCCAGAGGCGCGACCAGGAGCAATTCCGCACGGGCACGGCCCGCGCTGGAAGGGGATCTCCCGGGAGTTCGTGGTCCGCCGGCCGGGGCGGGCCCGGCGGCGGTGGGGGTGGGTCAGGCGTTGGTGCAGTGGTTGCCGAACGCCGGGTTCAGGGCGCCGATCACGTCGAGGCTGTTGCCGCAGACGTTGAGCGGGATGTTCACCGGCACCTGGACCGAGTTGCCGGCCACGACGCCGGCGGAGTCGGCCGCGACGCCCTCGGCGGACGCGCCGTGGACCTGGTGGGCGGAGGCGGCGCCGGCACCGGCGACCAGCAGCGCGGCGGTGGCCGCGGTGCCGAAGGCGCCCTGGGCGAGCTTGCGCATGTGCGGTCTCGATTCGTTCGGGTCGTCCGGGACGACCGGGTGGAGCGTGTTCCGCCAGGGAGAACGAGGGACCGCGCGGCGGGAAACGGCCGGATGCGGTGATCACTCCGCCGGAGCGGACGGTTGAGCCGCACGGGTGACAGTCGACGGCCCGTCGCAACCGCCGGCGGGAGGGCTCGTTGGAGATGACGCACTCCCCGTGCAGCTATGTAGACAGTCAGGAGGCTCGTTATGAGCATCAAGAAGACGGCCGCCGTCGGCGCCGCTGTGGTAGGCATCGTCGCGGCCGGTGCGAGCACCGCGGTCGCCAGCTCCGGTGCCGAGGGTGTCGCCGCCGGTTCCCCGGGTGTCATCTCCGGCAACCAGATCCAGGTCCCGGTGCACGTGCCGGTCAACCTGTGCGGCAACTCCGTGAACATCGTCGGCCTGCTGAACCCGGCGTTCGGCAACCACTGCCTCAACGCGGGCTGATCCACGGCCGGTTCGGCCGGCGCGCGAGCCGCCGTCCCTCCGCCTCCCTCCTGGGGCGGCAGGGCCGGCGGCTCTCGGCATGCCCCCGCCCGCCGACCGCGGCCCGCGGGCCACCGGTTTTCGCCGGGTGCGGAAGGTTGACGGCTGAGGTCTGGACCGGGTGTCGTAGGCTCACCCGACAGTCGCCGCGTTCCGTGCCGCGCCGACCACGAACCGGGGCGGGAGTCCAGAGCTGATGAACACGGCACCGAGTGCGGCCCGTGAGCCGCGCGTCGAGAAGCCCGCGGAGGTGCAGGAGGCCCCGAGCCGCCTGATGGCCGCCGTGGACCGCTTCGCACCCGCCCTCGGCGCGTACGCCGTGGTCAAGGCGACCGGCCTGACCGTCTTCATGCTGCTGCTCCGGCACACCGGCGACTTCCTCAAGAAGGACGTCGGCCGCGGCGGCGGCGCGCAGCCCTGGGACGTGCTCGGCACCTGGGACGGCATCTGGTACCAGCGGATCGCGGTGGACGGCTACGACCCGCAGCTGATCCCGCTGCACGGCTACTACCTGGCCACCCACTACGAGAACTCGGCGGCGTTCTTCCCGCTGTACCCGTGGCTGATGCGGCTGGTCTCCTCGGTCACCGGGCTCGGCCCGTACGGCGCCGGGATCACCGTCTCGGTGCTGGCCTCCTTCGTCGCCGCGGCCGGCATCTTCGCGGTCGCCGACCGGCTGGGCGGCTTCCGGGCCGGCGTGGTCGCGGCGGCGATCTGGGGCCTCTTCCCGGGCTCCGGGGTGGAGTGGGCGGTCTATTCGGACTCGCTGTTCGTCGCGCTCTCGGCCTGGGCCTGCTACGCCGTGATGACCCGCCGCTGGCTCACCGCGGGCGTGCTCGCCCTGGTCGCCGGCCTCAACCGGCCCACCGCGGCGGTGCTGATCGCGGCGGTGTCGATCTCGGCGCTGGTGGCGCTGGTGCGCCGCAGGGACGGGATCGCCCGCCCGCTCACCGCGATGCTGATCACCCCGTGGGGCCTGCTCTGGTACGTCCTGTGGGTCGGCCACCGGATGGGCGAGTGGAACGGCTACTTCACGCTGCAGCGCGGCGCCTGGAACCGCTACTTCGACGGCGGCGCCTCCACCGCCCGGACCTTCCTCGACGTGATCACCGGGCACTGGGACTTCTGGCAGTCCAACCCGGTGCCGGACCTGATCGCGGTCGCCCTGCTGATCGCCCTGCCCGGTCTGCTGGTGCTGCTGATGCGCACCCGGCCGCCGCTGGTGCTGGTGCTCTACACGGTGCTGACGATCTTCACCGCGCTCAGCAGCAACCAGATCTTCGGCAACATCTCCCGCTACCTGCTGCCGGCCTTCCCGCTCTTCATCGGCCTGGCCTTCGCCCTGCGCAGGCTCCGGCTGCCGACCCTGGTCGGGCTGCTCGCCCTGCCGGCGGTGGCCTCGGGCTGGTACGCGGGCTACGCGCTCTTCGAGCTGGGCATCCCGTAAACCCCGGGCATCCCGTAAACCCCGGACATCCCGTAACCCCGGACATCCCCCAGGTGGATGGTCCGGCGCGGGATCATCCGGGAGCAGACGTCCTTGTTACGCTCGACGGCATGACGACGAGCCGCTCCACCCGCCAGGTCCGCGACCTCTCCGGGCTGCTGGACCACGCCAGTCACGTCCTCGCCACCCGGATGGCCGCCGCCTTCACCGAGCTGGGCATCACCCCGCGCGCCTACTGCGTGCTCTTCCATGCCCAGGAGGCCGAGCGCACCCAGATCCAGCTGGCCGAGCTCTCCGACCTCGACAAGACCACCATGGTCGTCACCGTGGACGAGCTGGAGAAGGCCGGTCTGGCCGAGCGCCGTCCGTCCGCCACCGACCGCCGGGCCCGGATCATCTCGGTGACGGACGCCGGCGCCGAGGCCGTGGTGCGCGGGACGGCGATCGCCGACCAGGTGCACCACGAGGTGCTGGAGGCGCTGCCGGAGCCGGAGCGCTCGGCCTTCGTCTCGGCGCTGTCGATGCTGGTGGAGGGCCATCTCGCGGAGCCGGTGGAGAGCGACCGCACGGTCCGCCGGGCGCGCCGCTCCCGGGGCTGAAACGCTGCCGAGCCGTCCGGCGGGGAGGTCCGCCCAAGGTTTGCTCCCGGAAAAGATAGTCCTGAACAAAACCATCTGTTAGTGTCTTACCCGGTAGCCGACGAACCGGGAGACCCGCCATGACCGCGCACGCACCCCACGAACCGCACAGCACCGCCCCCGTCCGCTCGCGCATGCTCGCCCTGGCGGTGCTGTGCGCGGGGATGCTGATGGTGATCCTGGACGGGAGCATCGTCACCGTCGCCCTCCCGGCGATCCAGCAGGACCTGGACTTCACCCCGGCCGACCTCACCTGGACGGTCAACGCCTACCTGATCGCCTTCGGCGGCCTGCTCCTGCTGGCGGGCCGCCTGGGCGACCTGATCGGCCGCAAGAAGGTCTTCGTCGCCGGGCTGGCGGTCTTCACTGCCGCCTCGCTGCTCTGCGCGACCGCCACCGACCAGGGCCTGCTGATCGCCGCCCGCTTCCTCCAGGGCACCGGCGGCGCCATGGCCTCCGCGGTCAGCCTCGGCATGATCGTCACGCTGTTCCCCGAACCCCGCGAGCGCGGCCGGGCGATCGGCGCCTTCGGCTTCGTCGGCGCGGCCGGCGCCTCGATCGGCCAGGTGCTCGGCGGTGTGCTCACCGAGGCGCTCGACTGGCACTGGATCTTCCTGATCAACCTGCCGCTCGGCCTGGCCGCCGTGCTGCTCGCCGTCCGGGTGCTGGAGGACGACCGCGGCCCCGGCCTGCGGGCCGGTACGGACGCGCTGGGCGCCGCCCTGATCACCGCCGCGCTGATGCTCGGCATCCACACCGTCGTCGGCACCGGCGAGCACGGCTGGGCCTCCGCCCGCACCCTCGTCCCCGGCGCCCTCGCCGTGCTGCTGCTCGTCGGCTTCGTGGTCCGGCAGGCGTTCGCGGCCTCCCCGCTGCTGCCGCTGCGGATGTTCCGCAACCGCAACGTCTCGGGTGCCAACGCCGTGCAGGCCCTGATGGTCTCCGCGCTGTTCGGCTTCCAGATCCTGATCGCGCTCTACCTGCAGAACGTGCTCGGCTACGGCGCCGCGGCCACCGGTCTCGCGATGCTCCCGGCGGCCCTGGCCATCGGCACCGTCTCGCTCGGCCTCTCCGCCCGGCTCAACGCCCGCTTCGGCGAGCGCACCGTACTGCTGGCCGGGCTGGTGCTGCTGATCGCCGCGCTCGGACTGCTCACCCGCCTCCCGGCCGACGCCCACTACGCCGTCCACCTGCTGCCCACCATGCTGCTGGCGGCCGGCTTCGGCCTGGCAGTCTCGGCGCTCACCGTGCTCGGGATGTCCGGCGCAGGACCGGCCGACGCGGGCGCCGCCTCGGGCCTGTTCAACACCACCCAGCAGGTCGGCGGCGCGCTCGGCGTGGCCGTCCTCTCCACCCTCGCCACCGGCCGGACGGAGGCCCTCGCCGCGGCGGGCGGCAGCACCGCCGAGGCGCTCACCGGCGGCTTCCGGCTGGCCTTCGAGATCGCCACCGGCTTCCTGGTCCTGGCCTTCGTGCTCGCCGCCCTGCTGCTGCGCCCGGCCCGTGCGCAGGCCGGTGCGGAGGGGGCCGGGGCCGCGGCGGAGGGGGCCGGCGCGGCCGGGTCCGCCGGGGAGCACCACCCGGTGCTGGTCTGACGGGAAGCCGGTCGGGGCCGCCGGGGCGACGACGCCCCGGCGGCCCCGGACGTCGTTACGGCCAGACCAGGCAGTACAGCTGGTGGCCGGCGTCGTGCAGGCGGTTGGCGAAGTCCTGCCACTCGTGCAGCATGCTGTAGATCACGAAGGCGTCGCGCGGCCCGCGGCGGTCGGGCACGGTGGACCAGATGAAGGCGGCGGCGCCGAGCTCCATGTCGTCCGCCTTGCGGAGCGGCTCGACGACGTTGTGCGGGAGCTGGACCACGGCGTAGTCGGGGTGGAGCACGACCAGCTCCAGCGGGGGCACCTGGTGCAGCGGTACGCCCTGGATGCCGGTGAGGACCATGGCGCTCATGGTCTCCGGCTTGATCTTGGTGGAGAGGTGGCCGTTGGTGGAGCCGCTGGTCTCCATGAGGTCCCCGAGCCGGCCGAGCGCGCCGAGCTCGCCCGCGTCCAGCCCGAGTCCTCCCGGGCCGAGCGCGGTGGGGACTCTGGCGGCCGTGGCCCGGTCGGGTGCCCCGAAGTACTTGTAGGTCACCCCCACGCGTCCCTCACCCCGCCTCTCGCCACCGC
Source organism: Kitasatospora sp. NPDC054939 (assembly GCF_053610105.1). Lineage (NCBI taxonomy): Bacteria > Bacillati > Actinomycetota > Actinomycetes > Kitasatosporales > Streptomycetaceae > Kitasatospora > Kitasatospora sp. NPDC054939. Next base: position 6,554 of record NZ_JBSGXP010000181.1, read on the forward strand.
GACCGCCACGCCCCGTACCCGCTCCCGTACCCCCGCGTGCGGTCTCGGCGGGCCTGCGGGAGCCACCCGCGGCCTCGTCGTGGCCGTCCTGCGCCTCGGACACTCGGACCATCCTCACCGGAATTCGCCGGAATCGACAGACCCCCGCACGTCCGGTGTCCTCCGGACGTGCTCCTTACCCGTCATTTGCCGCCGTAACCAGTCACGGTACGCGGCAGCCCCGTCGGACGACGGGGACCCCCATGTTGTACGGATAACCGTACAGACTTCGCCACCCGGATCATCGTTCCAGATGATCGGGTCCGACATGCAGAGGTGAAGGACACGATTTGAGACCATGTCTCCCGTGAGCTACCCCTACGAAGCACCTCAGTCCCAGTCGCTGTTCGACCGCGCCTCGGTCGTGACCCCCGGCGGCGTCAACTCCCCGGTGCGCGCCTTCCGCGCGGTCGGCGGTACGCCGCGCTTCATGGTGTCCGGCACCGGCCCCCTCCTCACCGACGCCGACGGCCGCGAGTACGTCGACCTGGTGTGCTCGTGGGGTCCGATGATCCTGGGCCACGCGCACCCGGCCGTCCTGGACGCCGTGCAGCAGGCCGTGACCCGCGGCACGTCGTTCGGCACGCCCGGCCAGGGCGAGGTCGAACTGGCCGAGGAGATCGTCGCACGGGTCGCCCCGGTGGAGCAGGTCCGCCTGGTCTCCTCGGGCACCGAGGCGACCATGTCGGCGATCCGGCTGGCCCGGGGCTTCACCGGCCGCGCCAAGGTCGTGAAGTTCGCCGGCTGCTACCACGGACATGTGGACGCGCTGCTGGCCGCCGCCGGTTCCGGGGTCGCCACCTTCGGTCTGCCGGACACCCCGGGCGTCACCGGCGCCCAGGCCGGCGACACCATCGTGCTGCCCTACAACGACCTGGCGGCCGTGGAGGCGGCGTTCGCGGCGCACCCCGGCGAGATCGCCTGCGTGATCACCGAGGCCTCGCCCGGCAACATGGGCGTCGTCCCGCCCTTGCCCGGCTTCAACGGCGGCCTGGCCCGCCTCTGCCGGGAGAACGGCGCGCTGTTCATCTCCGACGAGGTGATGACCGGCTTCCGCGTCTCCCGGGCCGGCTGGTACGGCCTGGAGGCCGCGCACGAGGGCTGGGCGCCCGACCTGCTGACCTTCGGCAAGGTCATGGGCGGCGGCTTCCCGGCCGCGGCCTTCGGCGGCCGGCGCGACGTGATGGCGCACCTGGCCCCGGCCGGTCCGGTCTACCAGGCGGGCACGCTGTCCGGGAACCCGGTCGCCACCGCGGCCGGCCTGGCCCAGCTGCGCGGCTGCACCGACGAGGTGTACGCGACCGTCGACCGGGTGGCCGCCGAGGTCTCCGGCCTGGTCACCGCCGCGCTGTCCAAGGAGGGCGTGGCGCACCGGGTGCAGACCGCGGGCAGCATGTTCTCGGTCTTCTTCACCGAGGCGCAGGTCACGAACTACGACGAGGCGAAGACCCAGGAGGCCTTCCGCTTCAACGCCTTCTTCCACTCGATGCTCAGCCAGGGCGTCTACCTGCCGCCGTCCGCCTTCGAGTCCTGGTTCGTCTCGGCGTCCCACGACGAGCGGGCGATCGAGCGGATCGCCGCCGCCCTCCCCGCCGCCGCACGTGCCGCCGCCGAGGCCCAGCCCGCGTAGCCGTCGCGGCCGACCCCCCCAGGAGAACCGAGAAGTGAGCGCCAAAGAGATCACCGTCGTGCACCTCATGCGGCACGGTGAGGTGCACAACCCGGAGGGCATCCTGTACGGACGCCTGCCGGGATACCGCCTGTCCGAGCTGGGCCGGCAGATGGCCGAACGGGTCGCCGAGGACCTCGCCGGCCGGGACATCACGCACGTCGTGGCGTCCCCGCTGGAGCGGGCCCAGGAGACCGCCGAGCCGATCGCCAAGGCCCACGGGCTGGACGTCGCGGTGGACGGGCGGCTGATCGAGGCGGAGAACGTCTTCGAGGGCAAGACCTTCGGAGTCGGCGACGGCTCGCTGAAGAACCCGGGCTACTGGAAGCACCTCACCAACCCGTTCCGGCCCTCCTGGGGCGAGCCGTACATCGAGCAGGTGGTCCGGATGATGGGCGCGCTCGCCGCGGCCCGGGACGCCGCGCGCGGGCACGAGGCGGTCTGCGTCAGCCACCAGCTGCCGATCTGGATCGTCCGCTCCTTCGTGGAGCGCCGCCGGCTCTGGCACGACCCGCGCAACCGGCAGTGCTCGCTGGCCTCGCTGACCAGCTTCACCTACGAGGGCGACCGGATCGTCTCGGTCGGCTACCGCGAGCCGGCCCGCGATCTGCTGCCCGCGCACCTGGTCGGCAAGGGCGGGAAGTCGAAGCCGGTGGGTAAGAGCTTCGGGGCCTGACCGTCCGTACGGGGCGCGGCTCAGCCGCAGGTCAGAGGGGGTTCGGCGGGTTATGCCGGACCCCCCGGAACCTGCCCGGACCAGCATGCGAAACTTTTCACATGTCTGGCACGACGCGCCCCCGCCCCCGTCTCGCCGCTGCGGCTGCGGCCACCCTCGCCGCCGCCGCGCTGGTGCTCACCGGCTGCTCCTCCGATTCCACGGACGGCGGTGACGGCAAGGTCGGTTTCGTGACAGCCAAGGGCAGTACCGTCGCCACGGCGGCCCCCGGCCACCGCCAGGACGCCCCCGACGTCTCCGGCAAGACCCTGGAGGGTACGCCGGTCAAGCTCTCCGACTACCGCGGCAAGGTCGTCGTCCTCAACGTCTGGGGCTCCTGGTGCGGCCCGTGCCGGACCGAGGCCGACGACCTCCAGCGGATCTGGGAGAAGTACCAGGGCCAGGGTGTCCAGTTCCTCGGCATCAACACCCGGGACAGCGAGGCCGCCAACGCCGTCCGCTTCGAGCAGGAGAAGGGCGTCACCTTCCCCAGCCTGTTCGACCCGGCCGGCGAGCAGCTGCTGAAGTTCCCCAAGGGCAGCCTCAACCCGCAGTCCATCCCGACCACCCTGGTGGTCGACCGCGACGGCAAGCTGGCCGCCCGGGCCGTCGGCGGCCAGACCGACGAGGCCCTGGAGGCGATGCTGCAGCCGATCGTCGCGGAGCAGAAGAAGTGAGCGCCGCACTGCAGCTCGCCGATTCGGCCGGCACCGTCCAGGGGGGCGCCCTGCTGCTCGCGGTGCCGATCGCGCTCGCGGCCGGCCTGCTGTCGTTCTTCTCGCCCTGCGTGCTGCCGCTGGTGCCCGGCTACCTCTCGTACGTCACCGGCTTCTCCGCCGCCGACCTCGCGGACGCACGCGGGGCCAGGCGCGGGCGGATGCTGCTCGGGGCGCTGCTCTTCATCCTCGGCTTCACCGCCGTCTTCGTCTCCGGCGGCGCCCTCTTCGGCTACTTCGGCGACACGCTGCAGGCGCACAAGCGGGCCATCGCGATCGTGCTGGGCTCGGTGACCGTCGTCATGGGCCTGGCCTTCATGGGCCTGGTGCCCGGCCTCAGCATGCGCGAGCTGCGCTCGCACCGCCGGCCGGCGATCGGCCTGGTCGGCGCCCCGCTGCTGGGCGTGGTCTTCGGGGTCGGCTGGACGCCGTGCATCGGCCCGACGATGACCGCCATCCAGACACTCGCCCTCAACGAGGCCGACGCCGGCCGTGCCGCACTGCTGATGACCGCCTACTGCCTGGGCCTCGGCGTACCGTTCGTCGTGGCCGCGCTGGCCTTCCGCCGGGCGCTCGGCGCCTTCGGGTGGGTCAAGCGGCACTACCCGCTCGTGATGCGGATCGGCGGCGGCATGCTCGTCGCGGTCGGCCTGCTGCTCGTCACCGGGGTGTGGGACGCGATGGTGAGCGAGATGCAGAACATGACCGCCGACTTCCAGATCGGAATCTGACCGTGAGCAAGACCACGACCGGGACCGACCAGGAGTCCCGGCCGACCCCCGAGGACGACGTCGAGCGCCTCAGCACCGCCCCCGTGGAGTCGGACGGCCCGGTCGGCATCGGGGTGATCGGCTGGGCCCGCTGGATGTGGCGGCAGCTGACCTCCATGCGGGTCGCGCTGATCCTGCTGTTCCTGCTCTCGCTGGCCTCGATCCCCGGCTCGCTGATCCCGCAGAACGGGCAGAACGAGTTCAAGGTGCAGGCCTGGAAGGCCCAGCACACCACGGTCGCCCCGATCTACGACCGGCTGCAGCTGTTCGACGTCTACAGCTCGGTCTGGTTCTCGGCGATCTACATCCTGCTGTTCGTCTCGCTGGCCGGCTGCATCGTCCCGCGCACCTGGCAGTTCGTCGGCGTGCTCCGCGCGCAGCCGCCGGCCGCCCCGCGCAACCTGACCCGGATGCCGGTGTACGCGGCCTGGCGCACCGACGCGGACGCCGCGCGGGTCAACGAGGCCGCCCACCGGCTGCTGCGCAAGCGGCGCTTCCGGGCCCACCTCGGGGGCGGCGCGGTCGCCGCCGAGAAGGGCTACCTGCGCGAGGTCGGCAACCTGGCCTTCCACCTGTCGCTGTTCGCCCTGCTCGGCGGCTTCGCCTGGGCGAGCCTGGGCAGCGGCTCCGGCGGCAAGCTGATGGTCGAGGGCGAGGGCTACTCCAACACCATCACCCAGCTCGACGACTTCACCGGCTCGGCGTTCTATGGCACCAAGGACCTCGACCCCTTCTACCTGAAGCTGAACGGCTTCACCTCGCGGTTCCAGTCCAAGGGCGACCAGATCGGCGCCGCCCGGGAGTTCACCGCGCACGTCGAGTACTACAAGGGCAGCAACTCCTCGAAGCTCCGCAAGGACACCATCGAGGTCAACCACCCGCTGGAGATCGACGGCACCAAGGTCTTCCTGATCGGGCACGGCTACGCCCCGGTGGTGACGGTCCGCAACGCCGCGGGCGAGGTCGTCTACAGCGGCGCCACCGCCTTCCTGCCCCAGGACGGCAACCTGACCTCCACCGGCGTCGTCAAGGTCTCCGACTACGGCGACAAGGACGGGAAGAAGACCCAGATGGGCTTCTCCGGCTTCTTCCTGCCGACCGCCCCGGTCAGCTTCGAGAACACCGGCCCGGTCTCGCTCTTCCCCGGCGACGCCGACCCGGTGCTGGTGCTGAACGCCTTCGCCGGCGACCTCGGCACCGACTCCGGCCTGCCGCAGAACATCTACCAGCTGGACACCAAGAAGCTGACCCAGCTCCAGCGGGACGGCCAGCCCGCCCGCGCCCGGCTGCAGCCCGGCCAGGCGTGGACCCTGCCGGACGGCTACGGCACCGTCACCTTCGACGGCTACAAGCAGTGGGCGAGCTTCCAGATCTCCCACCGCCCGGGCAACGAGGTCGCCCTCGTCGGCGCGGTGGCGGCGATCCTCGGCCTGATCGGCTCGCTGTTCGTGCAGCGCCGCCGGATCTGGGTCCGGGCGGTCGCCCTGCCCGACGGCGGCACCCTGGTCGAACTGGCCGGGCTGGCCCGCAGCGAGTCCGCGAAGATCGCGGAGGAGCTGGCCGAACTCGCGGTGGAGTTGCAGGACGACGCCCCCGCGACCGACGACCCCTCGACCGACGACCCCGCGACCGAGGGCCCCGTCGCCGAGGACCCCCCCACCGACGGGTCCTCGACCGACGACCCCCCGACCGGGGGCCCCGCAGACCCCGTTGTCCCTGCCGACCAGAACTCCAAGGAGTAGACGGTGCATCTCGCCGCGGCGGTCGACCCCCAACTGGCCGACCTCTCCAACAAGCTGATCTATTCGGCCATGGCCGTCTACCTGATCGCCATGTTCGCCCACATGTTCGAGTGGACCTTCGGCAGCAAGGGCGCCGTCGCCGTCCGCTCCGCCGAACAGTCGACCCTGGCCGAGACCGCCGCCTCGGCCGACGCCAAGGGTGCCAAGGGCGCCAAGAAGGTCACCGTCACCGTCGCCTCCGCGACCGGCGGCACCACCACGCTGACCCGCACCGCCCTCGCGGGCAAGGGCGCGACGGTCGTCACCAGCGGCCGCGACGAGGAGGACGAGGACGGCCCCGGCGCCGCCGGCACCAGTGAGAAGGCCGACCTGGCCGGCCGCATCGCCGTCTCGCTGACCGTCCTCGGCGTCCTGCTGCACGCCGCCGCCGTGGTCGCCCGGGGCCTGTCGGTCTCGCGCTGGCCGTGGGGCAACATGTACGAGTTCTCCTGTGCCTTCGCGCTCGCCATGACCGCCTCCTACCTGGGGCTGCTGGCCGCGAAGAAGAAGGTCCGCTGGCTCGGCCTGCCGGTCGTCCTCGCCGTGCTGCTCACCCTGGGCGTCGCCGTCTCGGTGCTCTACACCGAGTCCGAGGAGCTCGTCCCGGCGCTGCACTCCTACTGGCTGGCCATCCACGTCTCCACCGCGATCATCTGCGGCGGCGCGCTGTACGCGGCCTTCATCGCCACCCTGCTCTACCTGGCGAAGGACTCCTTCGACCGCCGGATGGCGGCCGGCCTGACCACCGGCCCGCTCGGCACCTCGGCGTCGATCTGGCGCCGGCTGCCGGCCGCGTCGACCTTCGACAAGCTGTCCTACCGCATCAACGCCCTGGTCTTCCCGCTCTGGACCTTCACCATCATCGCGGGCGCCATCTGGGCCGAGGCCGCCTGGGGCAAGTACTGGGAGTGGGACCCGAAGGAGACCTGGTCCTTCATCACCTGGGTCGCCTACGCCTGCTACCTGCACGCCCGGGCCACCGCCGGCTGGAAGGGGCGCAAGGCCGCGTACCTCGCGGTGCTGGCCTTCGCCTGCTACCTGTTCAACTACTACGGCGTGAACATCTTCGTCACCGGAAAGCACTCCTACGCGGGCGTCTGACCGGGCCGATCGCCACACCGAGGGCCCGGCTCCGCAGAACGGAAGCCGGGCCTTCGTTCTGAGAACCGTTCCACAAGAGCGTCACCGAAGAGCTGTACTGAGAGCGTCGAGGAGGAATCGCGCAATGGAGTGCGACGAGGTCATGCTGACCGTCCGAATCACCGCCGCCGAGCGGATGCTGCTGCGCAGGCTCGCGCAGGGGCACCGCAGCGATGTGTCGGAGGTGGTGGCGGACGGCCTGCTGGACGTCATCCCCACCCTCAGCACGCACGCCGCCGCCTACCGGCTGCTGGGTTCCCTGGCGACCCCCGCGCCGTGCGCGCTGACGGTCTGGCTGCCGACCCCGCTGGCCGACCTGCTGGTGCCGGGCGCCGCCCGGATCGCCCAGGTCACCGAGGTGCGGATCGGCTCGGCGAGCGCCATGCTGGGCGCCGCGCTGCGGCTCTGGCTGGCCCAGGACCCGGGCCTGCTGGCCGCCAACCTCAGCGTGATGCACGCGGGCCGGCCGGCCGCCCTGGTGGCCGCCTGACGCCCCCGCCCCAGGCCTGACACGGGGCCTAGCAGGCCAGCGGCAGCCGGCGGCCGTGCACCGGGCCCGCGCCGCAGGCGGCCAGGTCGGACGGCACGTCCGGCCGGGCCGGGGCCGGCTCCAGCGGCTCGGTGACCACCCGGCACTCGGCCGCCGTCCGGCCGTCCTGCTCCAGCACCACCCGGATCGCCGACCGCTGCCGCTCGCGTCCGGCGGGCTCGTCCGCCGCCCGGACCAGGCACGGCCGGTCCAGCTCGATGAAGCCGCTGAAGGACGCCGCCAGCTCGACCGGTGCGACCGGCTCCGGGTAGTGCAGCCGCTGGGCCGCCTGCCGGGCGGCCTCCAGCACCAGCATCCCCGGCACGTGGTCCAGCGGCTGGTCGAACAGCACCGGGTGCCGGACGTCGGTGCGCAGCCACCAGCCGTCCGGCGGCCGGGCCGGGCTGAGCACCACGTCCTGCGGCTGCTCCCGCCCGACGAGTTCCGGCACGGTCGGGGTGGCGGGCACCGCGGGCACTCCCGGGGCGGCGGTCCGCCCGCCGGCGGCTGCGCGGTGGACGCCGCCGCGCAGCCGCGCGTACGCGGCCGGGGTGAGCACCCGCAGCTGGACGGAGCCCTGTCCGAGCGGGCGGCCGTCCCGTTCGAGTTCGGTGTGGATACGCAGCGAGAAGAGCCGGCCGTACCGCATGCGGACGTCCTGGCAGCCGATCCGGAGCATCAGCGAGGCGGGCCCGGCGGTGACGGCGAGCGCGGCCGGGTCGACGCGGTAGGAGAGCTCGTCGAGGGCGAAGTGGTGGTCGTGGGGGACGCCGAAGCCGACGTGGCCGATCAGCAGGGCGGCCTGCCGGAGGGTCTCGGCGACCAGCACCGGGTCGTGCCGGCGGTCGCCGGGGAGCCGGTAGAAGCCGTGCGAGCGCGGCCACTGGGCGCCGACCAGGAAGTCGTACGGGCCGGTGGCCTGCCAGCCGGTGATGAAGACCTCGGAGACCGAGGCGCGGTGGACGAGGTGCCGGGAGACGGTGCGCTCGTGGAAGTCGTAGCCGGGGGAGGGGTGGGGATAGACGCCGTCCGTGTCGGGTGCTGCATGGAAAGGCATGTGCTGGCCCCACTCCCGGGAGTCGGTCGACGCCGCGCCAGGCGGCTGGAATGAAACATACAGACCACCCGGTTTCTCGTCCGAGCCCGGGGTCGGTGCTGGCGGCCCCCCGTAGCCGCGGTTGACCTACCCCGGTTGGACTGGGCAAATGCCGGAGGTGTCAGGATCAGTCGATGGGCGGGGGTGTTATCCCCGCTGGACGGCGGGGTCCGCGCAGGCGCTAGATTTAGATACCAACCATGCGGTTTCGGCTCTGCCCTGCCGCACGCCGAGGCCGGAGGGGCCAAGTGGTCAAGCAGGAACGCGCGGAGCGGACCAGGCAGGCCGTTCTGCTCGCCGCCGCGGACACCTTCGCGGACACCGGGTTCGAGTCGGCCAGCCTGGTGGACATCAGCCGCCGGGCGGGGGTCAGCAAGGGCGCCCTCTACTTCCACTTCGTCTCCAAGCAGGCGCTCGCGGACGGTGTGCGCACCGCCGCGGGCCGCCAGGTGGGCGCTGCCGCCCTGGTCGCCCTGCGCGCCGAGGGCTCGCCGCTGCGGGCGCTGACCGACCTCGCGCTGGACCTCGCCCGGCTGCTGCGCGAGGACGTGGTGGTGCGGGCCGGCGTCCAGCTCGGCCGGCAGTGCGCGCTCGGCGCCGGCGTCCGGGACTGGCGCAGCCTCACCGCGGTCTTCCAGCGCCTGCTGGACCGCGCCGCGCAGGCCGGCGAACTGCGCCCGGGCGCCGATCCGCACCGGGCGGCGGAGCTGCTGGCGACCCTCGCGGCCGGGCTGGTCGTGCTCGGCACGGAGGACCCGGCCCGGCTGCGGCCGGAGGCGGTCCGCGAGCTGTGGACCGCCGCCCTGCCCGCGCTCGCCCCGGTCGCCGACGACCTCTGTCCGGTCTGACGGCGGGCGCCCGGGGGCCCGGGTGGCCGTGGCTACTCGGCGGAGCCCGGACCGGCGTCCGGTCCGGCGTCCGGTTCGGAGAGGTCGAGCCGGGCGAGCGTCTCGGGGGTGACCAGGCCGGGCAGCAGCAGCGTCCACAGGTCGGTCATCCGCGGCAGCAGGTCGCGCCGTGCGGAGAGCACCTGGGAGCTGAGCTGGATGCCGGTGACCGCCCCGGTGACCACGTCGGCGGCCCGGGCGGTGTCCGGTCCCGGCAGCAGCTCGCCGGCCCGGCGGGCCTGCTCCAGCAGTTCGCCGACGGCGACCGACCAGCCGCGGTAGGCGGCGACCTGGGGTTCGGTGAAGCTGCCGTGCTCGATGGTCAGCCGGATGCTGCCGCGCACCAGCGGGTCGTCCTGGAGGGCGCGGGCGAAGGCGTAGCCGAGGTCGATCAGGGTCTGCACCGGGCTGTCGGAGCGGGGCTTCCAGCCGGACAGCCAGGCGGCCTGGCCCTCGATGACGGCGAGCGCCAGCTCCTCCTTGGAGTGGAAGTGGAAGTACAGCGCGCCCTTGGTGACCCCGGCGCGTTCCAGGATGTCCGCCATGGTGGCCGCCGCGTAGCCGCGTTCGTCGAAGACCTCGGCCGCCGCGCGGAGTACCGCCTGGCGGGTCGCCAGTGCGCGGGCCTGCCTGGCCATCGCGGCCTCCCTCGATCTCGTCGGCCACAACCGTTCGGCCGGAATTGTAGCGATGCGGCGGCCGCGGTCCGCTCCGGCCGGGCGGCGCCGGCCAGGGCTCGAGTCACTGATACACAACAGGCGCTGCCGAGGAATAAAGTAGTGTAGAGCACGCTGGACGCCGT
>NZ_JBSGXP010000182.1:0-16519 GCF_053610105.1 Kitasatospora sp. NPDC054939
CATTGTGGCGCAGCGCGCCCGGCCCCGGCGCCACCGCCGCCCGGGCGGGGCCGGCGCCGCAGCCTGTCAGACGTCGGCGGAGGCCGGCTCGCGGTCCGGTCGGGGCAGCGTGCCGCCGGGGGCGGCGGCCGGGTCGGACGCCCGCTCGGCACCGGGGCCGGCGGCCGGGCCGCCACCGGGGCCACCGGCGCCCGGGGCTCCGGGGGCGGCGGGCGCCTTGGCGGGCAGCAGGAACCAGGCCAGGACGGCGACCGCGGCGGCGATCGCGGCGGACAGGCCCGCGACGGTGTGCATGGCGTCGATGAAGGCGTCGTTGGCCGGGCCGACCAGCGCCCGTCCCTGTTCGCCGAGCCGGTCGGCGACCGCCAGGGTGGCCTCCAGCGACTCGCCGGCCTTCTCCCCCAGGCCGTTCGGCAGCCCCTCCAGCCGGTCGGAGATGCCGTCCCGGTAGACGGTGGAGAGCACCGCGCCCAGGACCGCGACCCCGAGCGAGCCGCCGACCTGGCGGAAGGTGTTGTTGACCGCCGAACCCGCCCCGGCCTTCTCGCGCGGAAGCGCGCTCATGACCGCCACGGTGACCGGCGGCATCACGTGCGCCATGCCGGCGCCCATCAGCAGTCCGAGCACGAGCAGGACCCAGATCGGCGTGGAGACGCCCAGCAGCAGGTAGCCGAGGAAGGAGACGACGATCAGCGACAGCCCGCCGACGCAGGTGGCGCGGATGCCGTAGCGGTCGACCACCAGCCGGGCGCGGGGGGCGAACACCAGCTGGGCGACGGCGAGCGGCAGCATCAGCAGGCCGGCCTCCAGCGCGCTGTACCCGCGCACGCTCTGGATGTAGAAGACGCCGAAGAAGGAGACCCCCATCAGGGCGAAGAAGACCAGGCCGATCACCACGACGGAGGCGCTGAAGACCCGGTTGCGGAACCAGCTGACGTCCAGCGCGGGGTGCCGGGTGCGGCGTTCGAACCAGACGAACCCGGCCAGCACCAGGACGCCGAGCAGGGTGGGCACCCAGGCCGCGGCGGCGGTGAAGTCGGCCAGCTCGCCGCCCTTGATGATGCCGTAGATCAGTGCGACCAGGCCGACGATCGAGAGCAGCACCCCGACGGGGTCGAGCCGGCCCGGCGCCGGGTCCTTCGACTCGGGCACCAGCAGGGCCATCGCGACCAGGGCCACGACCACGATCGGGACGTTGATCAGGAAGACCGAGCCCCACCAGAAGTGCTCGATCAGCAGTCCGCCGGTGATCGGGCCGATGGCGATGGCCAGGCCGACCGCGCCGGCCCAGATGCCGATGGCCTTGGGCTGCTCGGAGCGCTCGAAGACGTTCATGATGATGGCGAGCGTGGCGGGCATCGCGAAGGCCCCGCCGACGCCCATCAGGGCGCGGTAGCCGATCAGCTCGCCGGGGGTGGTGGCGAGGGCGGAGAGCAGCGAGGCGACGCCGAAGACGGCCATCCCGACGAGCAGCGCCCGCTTGCGGCCGAACCGGTCGCCGAGCAGGCCCGCGGTGAAGAGCAGGCCGGCGAAGACCAGGGTGTAGGAGTTGATCGACCATTCCAGGTCGCTCTGGGTGGCCCCGAGCCCGACCGGCGCGGGGGTCGCGATGGTCTTCATCGCGACGTTGAGGATCGAGTTGTCGAGCACCACGACCATCAGGGCGAGCACCATCGTGCCCAGGACGGCCCAGCGGCGGCGGTGCACTGCTTCGGGTACGCGCGGTGGCGCGGCAGCGGTGGTCATGGTCTCCCCGATCTTCCCGTCCGTACGTGCGGCGATGGCGGGATTTACGGTCCGGTGCCGTCTCGTAACCCCCTCGGCCAGGCTAGCCCCATTTTCGATACGAGACGACTCCGTATCGCAAAGCCTGGGCAAAGACTCCGCCCCGGCCGGCCGCCGGACGGACCGCCGGACCGACTGCCCGAGCGACCACCCCGACCGGCCGCCGGGCGGGCCGCCCGACCGCCCGCCGCGCCGGTGTGCCGCAGATCGCACCCGGCGGGACGCACGCCTCTTTGCGCCCGCGCCGCGGCGTGCAAGCATGGAGGGGATCCGGGGACGCCGTACGGCGCCACGAGACGACAACCCTTCAGGAGCCTGTTCGATGAACGCTTCTTCGCCTTCGCCTGCCCAGAACCAGGCGTCGACCGCCACCCTCTACGGCGGCATCACCAACCGGCGCATCACCGTCCGGGACCTCGCCGCCGCCAAGCAGCGCGGCGAGAAGTGGTCCATGCTGACCGCCTACGACGCGCTCACCGCCGGGGTCTTCGACGAGGCCGGCACGCCCGTCCTGCTGGTCGGCGACTCCGCGGGCAACTGCCACCTCGGCTACGAGACCACCGTGCCGGTGACCATGGATCAGATGGTGATGCTCTCCGCCGCCGTCGTCCGCGGCACCAAGCGGGCGCTGATCGTCGCCGACCTGCCGTTCGGCTCGTACCAGGAGTCCCCGGCCCAGGCCATGCACAACGCGGCCCGGCTGCTGAAGGAGGCCGGCGTCGGCGCGGTCAAGCTGGAGGGCGGCGAGCGCAGCGCCCGGTCGATCGAGCTGCTGGTCGAGGCCGGCATCCCGGTGATGGCGCACATCGGCCTCACCCCGCAGTCCGTGCACGCGCTTGGCGGCTACCCCGTCCAGGGCCGCGGCGACGAGGCGGCGCACCAGCTGCTGCGCGACGCCAAGGCCGTGCAGCAGGCGGGCGCCTTCTCGGTGGTGCTGGAGGCCGTACCGGCCGAGCTGGCCGCGCAGGTCACCGAGCAGCTGGCGATCCCGACCGTGGGTATCGGCGCGGGCGCCGACACCGACGCCCAGGTGCTGGTGTGGACGGACATGGCCGGTATGACGGCGGGCCGGGTGCCCAAGTTCGTCAAGCAGTACGCGAACCTGCGGTCGGTGCTCGGCGCCGCCGCCCGGGAGTTCGCGGCCGACGTCAGCGCGGGCACCTTCCCCGCGCCGGAGCACACCTTCCACTGACCCGGGGCCGCCGGGGCGGGTCGGACGGATCGCGCCCGGCGGGAACCGTCCGACCCGCCCGAGGGCCCCGCTCCCCCACCCCGGGGGGCGGGGCCCTCGCGCGTCCGGCGGCACAGCGCCGCACGACAGCGCCGTGACAGCGGCGCGACAGCGGGACGACGGCACCGGCGGAGCGCCGGCGGTTCCCCGGCCGCCGCCGACAGAACGCTGACAGGGGGCTGACAGACCGGTCGGACAACCTGGTCGGCATGACACGAATCGCCACCGCCCCGAACGACCGGGGGCCCGCCGAGGGCAACGCCGTGGAGGTCCGCGGCATCGTCAAGCACTACGGCGCGACCAAGGCGCTCGACGGGGTCGACCTCACCGTCCGCCAGGGCACCGTGCTCGGCGTGCTCGGCCCGAACGGCGCCGGCAAGACCACCCTGGTCCGCATCCTCTCCACCCTGATCAAGCCGGACGCCGGCACCGCCCGGGTGGGCGGCTACGACGTGCTGCGCCAGCCCCAGCAGCTGCGCCGCACCATCGGCCTCACCGGCCAGTACGCCTCGGTGGACGAGATGCTCTCCGGCTACGAGAACCTCTACCTGATCGGCCGGCTGCTCGACCTCTCCCGCAAGGACGCCAAGGCCCGCGCCGCCGAGCTGCTGGAGCGCTTCTCGCTGACCGAGGCCGGCAGGCGGATCGCCAAGACCTACTCGGGCGGCATGCGCCGCCGCCTTGACCTCGCCGCCAGCATGATCGGCCGGCCCCGGGTCCTCTACCTGGACGAGCCGACCACCGGCCTGGACCCGCGCACCCGCAACGAGGTCTGGGACGAGGTGCAGCGGATGGTCTCCGAGGGCTCCACCGTGCTGCTCACCACCCAGTACATGGAGGAGGCCGAGCAGCTGGCGAACGAGCTGACCGTGATCGACCGCGGCAAGGTCATCGCGGCCGGCGGGATCGCCGAGCTCAAGGCCCGGGTCGGCGGCCAGACCCTGCAGGTCCGCCCGGTGAGCCCGGCCGACCTGCCCGAGATGGCCCGCTGCCTGCACGAGAGCAGCATCGCCAACGCCACCATCTCCACCGACGCCGGGCTGCTCTCGGTGCCGATCACCGGCGACGAGCAGCTCACCGCCGTCGTCGGGGTGCTCGGCACCCGCGGCTTCGCCATCGCCGGGATCGACACCAAGGTGCCCAGCCTGGACGAGGTCTTCCTCGCCATCACCGGGAAGCCCGCGGACGCGGAGCCCCTCCCCAGCCTCGCCAAGGAGCCCGTCGCATGACCACCGCCACCCTCGCCCCCGCCCGGGTGGAGGACAGCCGGATCGGGCTGTCCGGACACGCCCGGCACATCGGCGCGCTGACCCGCCGCAACCTGATGCGGATCAAGGCCGACCCCGAGTCGATGTTCGACGCGGTGCTGATGCCGATCATCTTCACCGTGCTCTTCGTCTACGTCTTCGGCGGTGCGGTCTCCGGCGACCAGGACGCCTACAAGCAGTACATGATCCCCGGCCTGCTCGGGCAGACCGGCATCACCCTGGCGATGGCCGTCGGCACCGGTCTGAACAGCGACTTCCAGACCGGCGTGATGGACCGCTTCCGCACCCTGCCGATCGGCCGCTCCTCCGTCCTGCTCTCCAAGATCGCGGCGGAGACCTGCCGGGCGCTGCTCTCCTTCGCCATCCTGGTGACCTTCGCGCTGATCCTCGGCTTCGAGGTGAAGACCGGGCCGCTGGAGCTGCTGGCCGCGATCGGCCTCTCGCTGCTGTTCGGCATGTCGATCGTCTGGATCTCGATGCTGCTGGGCATGGCGCTGAGCAGCGCCCAGGCCGTCCAGGGCGTCTCGATGCTGGTCCTGATGCCGCTGCAGTTCGGCAGCTCGATCTTCGCGCCGGTCGACACCATGCCGGGCTGGCTGCAGTCCTTCACCAGGTACAACCCGCTGTCTGCCCTCGCCGACGCCTGCCGCAACCTGCTCAACGGCGGCGCGGTGGGCCACTCGGTGTGGATCGTGCTGATCTGGTCGGCGGGCATCACCGCGGTGTTCGCACCGCTCGCGGTGGCCCGCTTCCGCAAGCGGACCTGACCGTGCCGCCCCGCCGACCGGCTGCCCTGTGGGACGGGAGGCGCCTCCCGGCCGCGGGCCGGGAGCGCCGGTCAGCCGGCCGGCGGGGCCACGATCAGGTCGAGCAGGGCCGCGGCCTCCGGCAAGGAGAGGCCGCGGCCCTCGTTCCGCGCCTCCTCGTACGGGCCGTCGCCCAGCAGGACCCGCAGGGCGGCCTCGGTGCGGGTGCGCTCGATCCCCTCCAGGTACCCGCCCTTGGGGCCGGACATCGCATCGTGCGCCCCCTGCAGCACCGCGGCCCGCCGGGCGCTCACCGGGTCGCCGTCCTGCTCGGCCACCGACCGCAGCACCCCGGACGCGGCCGGCACCAGCAGGACGGTCATCTGCTCGGCGAACATCCCCGCCTCGCCGCGCACCGTGCGCAGCATCCGCCAGCCCTCGGTGAGCCGGGCGAGCGCCGACCGGCCGTCCCCCGCCCGGGCGTGCACCAGGCCGCGGGTGCACAGCAGGATCGCCGACACCACGCCGGGGATCAGCGGTCCGAGGGTGCCCTGGGCCTCCTCCAGGGTGTCCAGCTCGGCCAGCGCCTGCGCGTGCTCGCCGCGCACCGAGTGCAGTCCGGAGAGGATCAGGTGCCCGTACAGCTTGGCGCCGTTGGCCGCCTGGTTGCCCGGCTCGACGTCCTGCAGCGCGGTGCGGACCAGCCGCTCGCCCTCGGCCGGGTCGCTGACCAGCAGCGCACTGCCGAGCTGGATCTGCAGCATCGGCACCTCCTGCGGGGCGCCCAGCTCCAGCGCCAGCCCGATGGAGCGCCGGTAGGCGGCGACGGACTCCTCGACGCGGCCCTGCCCGGACAGCGACTCGCCGCGCGCGGCCAGCGCCTGGGACATCCCCCACAGGTCGCCGGCCCGGGTGAACAGTTCCAGCGACTCCTCGCTGTCGCGGTCCCCGGTCTCCATCCCGCCGGGCTGGTCGTTCATCATCTTGGCGCGGATCTGCAGGATGAACGCGAGGTCGCGCGGCCGGCCGTGGCGGCGGCAGCCCTCGACCGACTCGTCCAGCATCGCCCCGATCCCGCTCAGCCGGCCGGCCAGGAACGCGGCGAACACCCGCATCAGCCCCGGGAAGCGGTACGACTGCGGCAGCCCGGGGTGGTAGACCTCCATCACCCGCGCGGCCAGCGCGGTGGTCCGGTCGTCGCCGAGCAGCTCTATGTTGCCCTCGAACATGGCCATCAGCCGGTGCACCTGGACCTGCCGGCGGGCCTCCGCGAGCACCTCCGGCGGGAACGGCGGCTCGTACTCCAGCACCGCCCTGGGCACCGGCTCGGCGGGCGGCGCGTCCACCGCGAAGGGGTCCGGGCCGAGCGCCGCCACGGCCTCGTACCAGGCACGGGACTCGGCGCTGTAGGCGCGCACCGTCCAGAACCAGCTGGAGCCGAGCGCCAGGACCAGCGCCTCCTGCTCCTCCCCCAGCTCGACCGCCCGGCGCAGCGCGGTGCGGACGTTGTCCTGCTCGCGCTCCAGGACCGCCAGCCAGTGCAGCTGCCGCCGGCCGTGCACCTCCAGCTCGGCGGTGCGCACCAGCTCCCGGAAGTGCCGGACGTGGCGCAGCCGGACGTCCTCCTCGCCGGCCTCGGCCAGCCGCTCGGCGGAGTACTCGTGGATGGTCTCCAGCATCCGGTAGCGCGGCGGGCCGTCCCCGGCGAGGTCGGCGACCAGCAGCGACTTGTCGACGAGCGAGAGCAGCAGGTCGGCCACCTCCTCGCGGGGCACCTCGGCGTCGTCCGAGCAGACCGCCTCGGCGTCCTCCAGGGTCCAGCCGCCGGCGAACACCGAGAGCCGGCGCAGCACGGCGCGCTCGCGTTTGCCGAGGAGGTCCCAGCTCCAGTCGACCACCGCGCGCAGGGTCTGCTGGCGCGGCAGCAGGGTGCGGCTGCCGGCGGTCAGGAGCGCGAAGCGGCTGTCGAGCCGGTCGGCGATCTGCCGGGCCGTCATCACCCGCAGCCGGGCGGCGGCCAGTTCGATGGCGAGCGGCAGGCCGTCCAGGCGGCGGCAGATCTCGGCGCAGGCCTCCGGTTCGCTGGCCGGGTCGAAGCCGGGGCGGGCGGCGGCGGCGCGTTCGGCGAGCAGCCGCAGCGCCACCGGGTCGGGCAGCGGCTCCACCGGGTACACCGTCTCGCCGGGCACGCCGAGCGGCTCGCGGCTGGTGGCGAGCACGGTCAGGCCGGGGCACTCGGCGAGCAGCCGGTCGGCGAGGTCGGCGGCGGACTGGATCAGGTGCTCGCAGTTGTCCAGCACCAGCAGCATCCGGCGGCGCCCGCAGTGCTCGACGAGCCGGCGCACCGGGTCCTCGCTGCGGGTCTCGATCACGTCGGCGACCATGCTGCCGGTGTGCAGCACGGTCTCGCGCAGCCCGAGGGCAGAGACCACCGCGCCGGGGACGGCGCCCGGGCTCTGCAGCGGGGCGAGTTCGGCCAGCCAGACGCCGTCCGGCCAGCGCCCGGCGCCCTGTTCGGCGCGGCCGGCCTCGATCGAGAGGCGGGTCTTGCCGGAGCCGCCCGGGCCGGTCAGGGTGACCAGCCGACTGCCCGCCAGGGCGGCGCGCAGGGTGTCGAGTTCGCTCTCCCGGCCGACGAAGCTGGTGAGCCGCCCGCGCAGGTTGCCGGCACTGCGGGCGGGGGCCGCGACCGGCTCGGGGGGCGGCCCCGAAGGCTCGGGCGGTACCGTCTCGGGCGCCGCCTCCCGCTCCACCGGGCTCAGCAACTCGGCGTGCAGGGACTGCAGTTGCCGGCCGGGATCGACCCCGAGTTCGGCCGCCAGCAGCCGCCGGGTGCGCTCGTAGTGGCGCAGCGCCTCGGCGGTGCGCCCGCTCTCGTGCAGTGCCCGGATCAGCAGTTGCTGCAGCGGTTCGTCCAGCGGCCGGCCGGCGCAGAGCTCGGCCAGTTCGGCGGTGAGGTCGGCGGCGCGGCCGAGCCCGAGGTCGGCGGTGATGCGGTGGCGGCGGGCCTCGTCGCGTTGCGCCTCCAGCCGGGTGGCCGGGCCGCTGCGGTCGGGCAGGTCGGCCAGCGCCGGGCCCCGCCACAGGGCCAGCGCGGCGCGCAACTGCTCGGCGGCGCCCGCGTGGTCGGCGTTCTCCAGGGCCTGCCGGCCGTCGGCGGAGAGCCGCTGGAACTCCCCGAGGTCGGTCTGCGGGCGGGTCAGCCAGTACCCGGCCGGGCCGGAGCCGACCTCGTCGCGGCCGATGGTGCGGCGCAGCCGTCCGACCAGGGTCTGCAGGGCGGCGGAGGAGTCCTGCGGCGGCTCGGTGTCCCAGACCTCGTCCACCAGCAGGTCGGCCGGGACGGGGCGCCCCTGCCGCAGGGCCAGCGCCGCGAGCAGTGCACGGAGCCTGGCACCGCCGAGCGGGATCGGTGTGCCGTCGTCGTGGTGGGCGGTGGTGGTGCCGAGGATGCCGTAGTGCACCCGCCCATTCTGGTCGATGGCCGGGCATGCGCACGCACATTTGTCCTCCCCCGGAACCGGGCGGCGGCGGCCGGACGTTCACCGGGGGCGGCTTGTCCGGCCGCCGGGCGCCCGGCATGATCGGTCCCCTGCCGGTATCCACCGAACCCGTCAGACACCGAACCCGCTCAGACACCGAACCGCCCAGACACCCGGAGCCCCACGCCATGACCTTCGCCGCAACGCAGCGCTCCCGCAGCGAGGACCGCCGGATCAGCCCGGTCTTCTGGGCCCTGCTCGCCATACTCGCCACCTCCGGCTGGGCCGTCGGGGCCGGCTGGGGCAACGCCGCCTTCGGGGTGTTCCTGTTCGTGGTCGCGGGCTGGATGGTCTCGCTCTGCCTGCACGAGTACGCGCACGCCCGGACCGCCCTGCACAGCGGTGACCTCACCATCGGCGCCAAGGGCTACCTCACGCTCAACCCGATGAAGTACGCCAACCTGCTGCTCAGCTTCGTGCTGCCGATCGTCTTCGTGATCCTCGGCGGCATCGGCCTGCCCGGCGGCGCGGTCTGGATCGAGCGGCACCGGATCCAGGGCCGGCTCAAGCACAGCCTGATCTCGGCGGCCGGCCCGCTGGTGAACATCCTCTGCGCGGTGCTGCTGCTGGCCCCGATCGGCGCGGGCCTGCTGGACGACCCGGCGATCCACGCCGAGGTGGCCGGCTACGTGCTGCCCGCCTCGCCGCTCGCGCTGGCCCTGGGCTTCCTCGGCATGCTGCAGCTGAGCGCCGCCCTGCTGAACCTGCTGCCGGTGCCCGGCCTGGACGGCTACGGCATCATCGAGCCCTGGCTGTCGCTGAAGACCCGCCGCGCGGTCGAGCCGTTCGCCCCGTACGGCATGCTGGCGATCTTCGCCCTGCTGTGGCAGCCCGAGGTGAACCGCCTCTTCTTCGGCGTGATCTACGACCTGATGGAGCTGCTCGGGGTGAGCCCCTGGTACGCGGGCGAGGGCCACCAGCTGTTCAAGTTCTGGACCGGCTGACCGGCGGCGCCGGACGGCTCAGGCGGGGCTCTGGCCGCTGCGCTCGGCGGCGGCCCGGGCCAGCTTCTCGCGGCGGACGTTCAGCCAGGCGATATTGCTGGCGACGCCCGCCAGCGGGATCCAGACCAGGCCCCACCAGTTGCCCTGCACGAAGGAGACCACGGCGGCGGCCACCGCCAGGACGACGACGATCGAGGCGTACAGGGACGTACGGGGCATGGCGGGGGGCTCCTAGGGCGGGGTGCACCCGGCCTGCGCCGGGTCTGTTCGCCGTCCATTGTCGCCGACCTCACCCCCGGCGGGTGCCCAGGGGTGAGGCCGGGCGGCGTGTCACACGTCGGTGATCCGCAGGCCCGCGTGCGCCTTGTAGCGGCGGTTGACCGAGATCAGGTTGGCCACCAGCGCCTCCACCTGGTGGGCGTTGCGCAGCCGGCCCGCGAAGACGCCGCGCATCCCGGGGATCCGGGCGGCCAGCGCCTGCACCAGCTCGGTGGCCTCGCGGTCCTCGCCGAGGACCATCACGTCGGTGTCGATCCGCTCGATCGACTCGTCCTGCAGCAGCACCGCCGACAGGTGGTGGAAGGCCGCGGTGACCCGGGAGTCCGGCAGCAGGGCGGCGGCCTGCTGGGCGGCACTGCCCTCCTCCGGCTTCAGCGCGTACGCCCCCTGCTTGTCGAAGCCCAGCGGGTTGACGCAGTCCACGACGATCTTGCCGGCGAGCTCCTCGCGCAGCGCGGTGAGGGTCGCGGCGTGGCCCTCCCACGGCACCGCGACGATCACGATGTCGCTCTCCCGCGCGGTGGCCGCGTTGTCCGCGCCGCGCACGCCGGCGCCCAGCTCGGCCGCCACCGCCTCGGCCCGGGCGGCGTCCCGGGAGCCGATGATCACCTGCTGGCCGGCCTTCGCCAGTCGCAGGGCCAGGCCGCGGCCCTGGTCGCCGGTGCCGCCGAGGACGCCGACCACGTGCCCGGAGACGTCGGGGCCGGCCGGGGTTGTCGCTGATTCGAGGGAAGTCATGGGCCGATCCTGCCAAACGGCCGCTGCCGGGCGACATTCTGTGCCGCATGGACGCGGTGAGAGTTTCAGCACTCAGTCAGCGGCTGGCCGGCTCAGGCTGGATCGAGGCGGCGGGCACCTTCGCCGGAGCGCTGCGGCACTCGGTCACCCGGCGCGGCGCCGACGGGCTGCTGCTGGTCGGCACCGAGGCGTACGAGCCGTGGCACCTGGCCGCGCACCTCGACGACGAGGCCGCCCTGGCGGGCGTCCCGCGGCTCGCCCCGACGCTGCTGCGCCACCGGGTGCCCGCGCAGGCCCCCGCCCACCTGGCGCACGGCCTGGCCCGGCTGGCCGCGGCCCGGCGCGGGGCGACCGTCCTGGTGGTGGCCCCGGCGGCGGCCGGGACGCCGCTGCTGGAGCGGGTGCACGACGCCCGCCGGCACGGCGCCACCGTGCTGGCGCTGGAGGGCGCCGGGCCGGGCACGGACGGCGGCGACCTGGCCGGGCTGGCCCACGAGCGGCTCGCCGTCGGCACGGGCGAGGAGGAGCCCTTCGACCTGGCGCAGCACCTGGTCAGTGCGGCCGCCGCCGGGGCGCGCCCGGGCCGGCGCACGGGCCTCGCCCGGCTGGCGGCGCTCGCCGGACGGCTCACCGCGCCGCCCGCGCTGGAGCGGTGGTGACGGCGGCCGGGCCGCGGTGACCGGGCGGCCCGGGGGTGTCCGGGCGGCCGTACCGCTGGTTCACCGGGTCGAAAATCCGTTGCGCGGGCGGCGGCGGCCCACCGAGGATGGTCGTTCGTGGACGACGCCAAGACATCCGGGAGCGGCCGGCTGCGCACGCTGCTGCGCTCCGTACGACCCGACCTCGCCCCCTGGCGCTCCTCCCGGGACTTCCGGCTGCTCTGGTCCTCCGGCTGCGTCACCAGCTTCGGCAGCTACCTCACGTACGTCGCCGTGCCGATGCAGATCAAGGAGCTGACCGGCTCCTCCTTCGCGGTCGGCCTGGTGGGCGCCTTCGAGCTGGTCCCGCTGATCGTCTTCGGGCTCTGGGGCGGGGCCCTCGCCGACGCGATGGACCGCCGCAAGCTGGTGCTGGCCTCCGAGGCGGGGCTGGGCCTGCTCAGCATCCTGCTGCTGGTGAACGCGCTGCTGCCGACGCCGGTGCTCTGGCCGATCTACCTGGTGGCCGCGCTGGTCGCCGCCGCCGACGGCCTGCAGCGCCCGGCGCTGGACTCGCTCACCCCGCGGATCGTCCCGCACGACCAGTTGGCCGCCGCCTTCGCCCTCAACTCGCTCTACCGCAACGTCGGTTCGGTGGCCGGCCCGGCCCTGGCCGGCGCCATCGTGGCGCTGGCCGGGGTGCAGACCGCGTACGCACTGGACGTGCTGACCTTCGGCGCCTCGCTGCTGCTGCTCGCCCGGATCCGGGCCGTGCCGCCGCCGACCGGCGCCGAGAAGCCCTCGCTGAAGGCCATCGCCACCGGTGTGCGGTACGCCTGGAGCCGCAAGGACCTGCTCGGCACCTACGCGATAGACACCTGCGCGATGCTGTTCGCCTTCCCGGTGGCGATCTTCCCCTTCCTGGCCTCCGAGCTGGACGCCGACTGGGCGCTCGGCCTGATGTACGCGGCCTCCGCGGTCGGTGCGCTGGCGGTCGCGGCGACCAGCGGCTGGACGTCCCGGATCCACCGGCACGGCCGGATGCTGGTCCTCGCCGCGCTCGGCTGGGGCGCCGCGATGGCGCTGGCCGGCCTGGCCGGCTCCATCTGGTGGGTGCTGCTGTTCCTGGCCCTGGCGGGCTGCGCCGACCAGGTCAGCGGCATCGCCCGGGCCACCATGTGGAACCAGTCGATCCCCGACGAGGTGCGCGGCCGGATGGCCGGGGTGGAGCTGCTCAGCTACTCGATAGGCCCGCAGCTCGGCCAGGTCCGGGTCGGCACGATGGCCGGCCTGGTCGGCGTGCGCGCCTCGGTCTGGGTCGGCGGCCTGGCCTGCGTGGCCGGCGTCCTGCTGCTGACCGCCGCCCTGCCCAGCCTGCTGGCGTACGACGACCGCACCGACCCGAACGCCGCCGCGGTGCGGGCCGGGCACGAGCGGGCCGCCGCCGAGGCCGAGGCGGCCCGGGCGGCCGAGCAGGCCGCACAGGCGCAGGGCACCGGCGCCGCGGAGGCGGCCGGGGCCGGGGCGGTCTGAGACCCCGGCCCGTTCCCCGGCCGCCGGCGGACCGCCGCTACGACTGCTCGTCGGCCGGGCGGTCGTTCCAACGGGGGTCGTCCTTCCACTCCCGGTTGCGCTCCTCCGCGGTGGCCAGTGCGTGGCCGGCCTCCTCCCGGCTGGCGTACGGGCCGAGGCGGTCCTTGGCCGGGCACTCGGGGCCCTCCTCGACCTTGCCGTGCTTGATGCAGTAGAACCACTCGCCCGGCTTGCCGGTCGGTTTGCGGTGGATACCCAAGGGCATGGCGGTCACTCCCGTCGATCGGTCCGGTCCGGGTCCCCCCGGTCGGCAGGCAGCCGGTCCGCCCCGTCCGGGCCGGTCTGCCGTACTGATCATTCCCCTCCGGGGGACCGTCCGCACACAGGGTCAGGCCATAGACTCGCGGCCATGGCTCTCGTACCCGGCATCCAGTCCCCCACCCGCAAGGTCCCCGCGCACATCGCCCGCCCCGAGTACGTCGGCCGGCCCGCGCCGGCCCCGTACACCGGACCGGAGGTGCAGACCGCCGAGACGGTCGAGAAGATGCGGATCGCGGGCGGGATCGCCGCCCGGGCGATGGAGGAGGCCGCGAAGCTGATCGCGCCCGGCGTCACCACCGACGAACTGGACGCCGTCGCCCACGCGTACATGTGCGACCACGGCGCCTACCCGTCCGACCTCGGCTACCGGGGCTTCCCCAAGTCGATCTGCACCTCGGTCAACGAGGTGATCTGCCACGGCATCCCGGACTCGACCGTGCTGCAGGACGGCGACATCGTCAACATCGACGCCACCGCCTACATCCACGGCGTGCACGGCGACCTCAATGCCACCTACCTCTGCGGCGACGTGGACGAGGAGTCCCGGCTGCTGGTCGAGCGCACCGGGGAGGCGCTGAACCGGGCGATCAAGGCCGTGAAGCCGGGCCGGCAGATCAACGTGATCGGCCGCGTCATCGAGTCCTACGCCAAGCGCTTCGACTACGGCGTGGTGCGGGACTTCACCGGACACGGCATCAACACGTCGTTCCACTCCGGCCTGATCGTCCCGCACTACGACAGCGAGCGGGCCACCGAGGTCATCAAGCCCGGGATGACCTTCACCATCGAGCCGATGCTCACCCTCGGCACCTACGACTACGAGGTCTGGGCCGACGGCTGGACCGTCGTCACCAAGGACCGCAAGCGCACCGCCCAGTTCGAGCACACCCTCGTGGTGACCGCGGACGGCGCGGAGATCCTCACCCTGCCCTGACCCCCGCACCGCCCCGGTGGGCGCGCCTCAGCCGATCAGCCACTGCTCCTCGGCGACCGCGCCCACCTCGGTGCAGGCGTCGGTCAGCACGTCCAGCACCCGCAGCGGGTCCGGCAGCGGCTGCTCCGGCCCGCGCAGCCAGTGCACCTCGGAGCCGTCCGGCAGCGCGGCGGGCGGCAGCAGCGTGTACGAGCCCCGGCAGTGCCAGCGCAGGCCCGGGTGCTCGGACATGGTGTCCGGCGTGGAGTCCAGGGCGCTGGGCCACCACTCGTCCTCGTCGACCGGGGTGCCGCGGGTGGCGGTGAAGAAGAGGTAGCGGTCCTCGCCGACGGCGGCGACCGGACCCTCCACGCCCGCCGCGGTCAGCCGCTCCAGCGCGAGGCGGCCCGCCTCGGCCGGCACGTCCAGCACGTCGTGGGCGCGGCCGGTCGCGGTGACGAAGTTCGCCTGCGGGTCCCGGGCGAGCCAGCGGGCCACCTGCTCGGGATCGGTCGTCGCCTGCGACTGCCAGGCGAAGGAGACCGGGTGCTGGGCCGGAGCCGGACAGGCCACCCGGTCGCAGGAACACCGGTACCCCGCCGGGTGGGCGGCCGGGGCGAGGGGGAAGCCGGCGCGCACGGCGCCGAGCAGCTGATCGAGCCGGGCGGCCGGGCTGTCCGCTCCCCCCGGGCGGGCCCGCTGACGATCACGCCTCTGCCACCAGGTCGTCCACCTGCTGCTGGCTTCCATCGGGCCCCTTCCGCGCACTGCCGTGCCTGGTGCGACACAGCACTCGACGTATCACTCCGACGCAACGCACGGCGCCCCCCGCAGCTTCCCGGGTGGGGCCCGGCCCTGCCGTCTGCGCCCTGCCGGCCGGAGCCGGGGTTGCCGGACGGCCGACGCCCGGGTCACGGTACGGAGTCCTGGCAGTACGGAGGCTGCGGCTCGGCGGCCCGACGGGCACACCTGCGTGCGCCTCGCCCGGCCCGTACGGGGCCCGCTGACCCGGGTGGACCCCGAGGGCGTACAGGAAGGATAAGGGTGCGCGGGGCCTTCGGATGACCGGGGGCGGTGCCGCGCTGGTCACACTCCCGGCACGCAGCCGTCACACGCTCTCCGCCCGGCGGCCGCGCACCGGCCGGCTCCGCGGGGGTGAGACCCTGGTGGGGTGAAGAGCGCGGAGACCGAATTCGTCGGCGGCCCCCTGGACGGGCGGGTCCTCCCCATCCCGCTGGGCCCCATGTACGGCGTGCCCAGGACCTACAAGGTGCCCGTCCCCGCGCACGGCGAGGCCCCCGCGCGCACACTGGTGTACGTCCGGTCCAAGCAGCGGCAGGGCGCCCGCTGGTTCTGGCGCTACGAGTACGACGAGGCGGCCACCGACCGCGCCTCCCAGGGGTAGGCGGCCGCTCCCTCCGGGAGGACGGCCATGGCCCGACGCACCCGCCCCCACCCCGCCCGCCGCGAGGCCGTGATGCACCACAACCGCCAGGTGGCCTACGTCACCGGCGGGCTGCTGGTGGTCGTCAGCCTCTACAGCGCGGCCCTCGGCCCCAACGGCTGGCTCTGGTTCGGCTGGACGGTCCTGCTGCTGCTCTGCGCCGCACTGTTCGCGATCAAGGGCTGAGCGCCCCCGGCCCGCGCCGCGCCTCGTCCCACCCGGCCTTCCGCCGCGCCGCCGCGCCGCCCGGGCCGACGGCCGCCCAGCCGCTACGGTGGCCGCCATGGCCGCTGAACGAGACCTTGCGACGCTGCTGCGCGGGATGCGCCCGATGCTCAACCCGGGCCGGTACGTCTACTGCACGCTGCCCGCGAGGGTGCCCGCCGGGATGCGCCCGGTGGTCACCGTCGCCGAGGCGGAGGGGGTGACGGTGGTGGTCCCCCAGGAGGAGGCCGACGCCCTCGGGCTGGACTACTCCTACGTGGCCGGCTGGATCACCCTGCAGATCCACTCCGCGCTGGAGGCCGTCGGCGTGACCGCCGCGGTCGCCGGGCGGCTCGCCGAGGAGGGCATCAGCTGCAACGTGGTGGCGGGCTTCCACCACGACCACCTCTTCGTCGCCGCCGACGACGCCGAGCGCGCGGTCCGGGCGCTGGAAGGCCTGGCGACCACCGGCTGACCCCGCCGGCGGGGTCCGGGGCCGCCCTCCCGGACGCCTCCCGGACGGCTCAGCGCCGAGTGGCCCGCGCCGGGGGCGGCTCCGAGACTGGAAGTGGCCGCTCGGCCGCCCGGCCGGCCGGACCCACCGAAAGGGAGACGGACCCATGGCAGTCTGCGACGTCTGCAGGAACGACTACTGGCTGGCCTTCGAGATCAAGACGATCACCGGCGACACGTACACCTTCGACAGCTTCGAGTGCGCGATGGAGAAGCTCGCCCCGCGCTGCGAGCACTGCCAGGTCCGCATCGTGGGCCACGGCGTCGAGGTGTCCGGCCGCTTCTTCTGCTGCGCCAACTGCGCCCGCGTCAACGGCGGCCTCGGCGAGCAGATCCGCGACGCCGTCGGCGCCCACCCGTCCTGAACGCCGGCCCGCCGTGGTGCGGGGGCGGCCCGGCCGGATCCGGCGGGGCCGCACC
>NZ_JBSGXP010000183.1:0-16331 GCF_053610105.1 Kitasatospora sp. NPDC054939
CTGCTGCCCGACCCCCCGGCGCTGGCCGGGGCCGTCGTGACCGCGGTCGCCGACGCCTGCCGGCAGGCGGGCACCGGGCGGCCCGGCGACCGGCCGGGTGACACGCCGGTGCTGCTCGCCCTGCACAGCGACCTGCGCACCCGGCAGGTCGCCGCCGCCGTGGCCGAGGGTGTCGCCGCCCTCGGCCTGCCCGGTGTCACCCGGGTCTACACCGGCGCCTGCGTGGCGGCCGGCACCGCCGTCGCGGACGCCGCCGCCCTGGTCGCCGCCGGCCGCCACCCGCGGGTGGTGGTCGCCGCCGGGCACCTGGTCGAACCGGGCGTCTTCGCGGCCTTCGACGCGGGCCGCGCGCTCGCCCGGGACGGCGCGCTGCGCCCGTTCGGCGCCGGCCGCAGCGGCACCCTGCTCGGCGACGCCGCCGCGGCCGTGGTGGTCGAGGCGGCGGGCGAGGCCGAGCGGCGCGGGGCGCAGCCGCTGGCCCGGCTGGCCGGCTGGGGCAGGTCCGGCGACGCGTACCACGTCTGCCGGCCCGAACCGGACGGCGAGGGGGTGGTCCGGGCCGTCCTGGCGGCCCTGGCCCGGGCCGGGCTGGACCCGGCCGAGGTCGACTACGTCAACGCCAACGGCACCGGATCGCCGTTCGCCGACCGCGCCGAGGCGAGCGCGCTGCACCGGGTGTTCGGCGAGCACACCGCCCGGCTTCCGGTCAGCTCCAGCAAGTCGGTGCACGGGCACGCCCTGGAGGCCTCCGCGCTGCTCGAACTGGTCGTCACCACGGCCGCGTTGGGTGAGGGGCTGCTGCCGGTCAACGCCGGCCTGCGGGAGCCGGACCCGAACCTCGGGCTGGCCCTCGTCCTGGACGGGCCGCGCCCGGCCCGGCCGCGCCTGGCGCTCAGCCTCAACTCCGCGTTCGGCGGCGCCAACACCGCACTCCTGGTGGCCGCCGCATGACCGCGCCCGCCACCGAACCGCGGCCGGACGCCGCGACGGCCGGGCTGCCGGCCGGGCTGCGCCTGCTCGCCGAGGCCCGCTGGCCGATCCCGGACGGTCCCGCCGAGCTGCCCCCGCTCCCCGGCTTCTCCGCCTCCACCTTCAACCCGCTGGTGGCGGCGACCGCCGACCTCTGCCTGACCGCCCGGCTCGGCCCGCCCGACGGGGCGGCGCCCGGCCGTACGGCCCTGCTGCTCGCCAGCAGCGGGGGCGACCGGGCCACCGCGGCGGCCATCGACGCCGCGGCGGAGTCCGGCCGGCGGGTGCCGCCGCTGCTCTTCTTCCAGTCCAACCCCAACGCCGTCCTCGGGCACCTCGCGGCCCGCTGGCGGCTCACCGGGCCGGTCGTCGCGATCAGCCCGCCCTGGGCCGCGGCGCCCGGCGACGTTCCGCCGGACGCCCTGGAGTTGGCGCAGCTGCTGCTCGCCGACGGGGACGCCGACGAGGTCCTGGTGATCGCCGCCGAACAGGCCTCGGCGGAGCACCCCGCCGACCACGCCACCGCCGTCCTGGTGACCGCCGCCCGGGGACCGGCCGGCCGGTTCACCTCGGCCTGACGCCCCGGCACCCCGGGGAGCCCCCGCCACGGCCCGGACCCCGGGGCCGCGGGGCCGCTCCCCCGCACCGCAGCATCCCGCGCGCCCCACACGCCGCGACCGCAGTCCGAACCGCGACCCGCATGGCCAGCACCATGGGAGGGATCCAC
Source organism: Kitasatospora sp. NPDC054939 (assembly GCF_053610105.1). NCBI lineage: Bacteria > Bacillati > Actinomycetota > Actinomycetes > Kitasatosporales > Streptomycetaceae > Kitasatospora > Kitasatospora sp. NPDC054939. Next base: position 1,697 of record NZ_JBSGXP010000183.1, read on the forward strand.
CCCGTGAGCATCCGCAACATCCGCGCACTTCTCGCCGCCGACCCCGAGGTCGGCGCCGGGAACGTGCTGACCAGCAGAGTGGCCCTGGGCCTCGGCCTGGACGAGCCGCTGCTGACCTTCGACACCCCGGTCGACGACCACCCCGCCTGGCAGCCGTTCACCCTGCGCGAGCTGGACCGCGCCGTCCGGGCCAGGGCCGCCGCCCTGCACGCGCTCGGCGTCGCCCGACGCGACCCGGTGGTGGTGTACGCGAGCGCCGCCGCCGACCACGTCCTCTCCTTCCTGGCGCTGGCCCGGCTCGGCGCGATCCCCGCGCTGCTCAACCCCAACCTGGACGGCGAGCGGGCCGCCCGCTACATCGCCCGGATCGGGGCGGTGGGCGTGCTCACCGACCCCGCCCACCGCGCCGCCCTGGCCGGCCACGACCCGGGCGCCCCGCTGCTGCCGGACGTCGCCTCGCTCGGCGACGGCGACCCGCAGGCCGCGCCCGCGCCCTACCGGCACTGGTCCGGCGACCCGGTCGCGATCACCCACTCCTCGGGCACCACCGGGATGCCGAAGGCCGTGGTCCACTCGCACGCGAGCCTGTACGCGGCGATCCGCCACCGGCTGTCGCTGCCCCGCCCGCAGGGCTCCGAGCGGATGCTCAGCGCCCTGCCCGCCCCGCACGCCGCCACCGTGATCGCGGTCAACCTGGCGCTCAGCTCGCAGGCCGAACTCGCCCTGCTCTCCACGCAGTCCGGCGACGGCGTGCTGGACGCCATCGAGCAGTGGAAGCCACGCGGCGTGATCGGCTTCGCCGCGACCTGGGCCGAGCTGGCCCGGCACGACCTGGCCGCCCGCGCGCTCGACCCGGTCGCCCTCTGGTGGAACACCGGCGACTGCGCGCACGAGGCGCACATCCGCCGGCTGATCGCCGCCGGCTCCCGGGAGACCGTGACCCGCAAGGGCCGCTCCCGGGTACCCGGCTCGCTGTTCGTCGACGGCCTCGGCTCGACCGAGATGGGCCACTCGCACTTCTTCATCACGCACGGCCCCGGCACCGAGAGGTACGGCCGCTGCGTCGGCCGCCCGCACGCCTTCGTGGACTGCGAGGTGGTCGGCCCGGACGGCGAGCCGCTCGGCCCCGGCGAGGTCGGCGAACTCGCCACCGCCTCCCCCACCCTGGCGCTCGGCTACTGGAACGACTCGGTGACCACCTTCCGCACCAGGATCCGCGGCCGCTTCCTCACCGGCGACCTCATGTACCGGGACGAGGAGGGCTACTGGTACCACGTCGACCGGGCCGTGGACTCGGTCGAACTCGGCGACGGCAAACGGCTGTTCACCGCCATGTCGGAGGAGCGGGTGCTGGCCGGCTGCGCCGCCGTGGCGGACTGCACGGTGGTCGCGGTCAAGGACGGCGACCGGGTCGTCACCGATGTGCTGCTGGTCCTGGCGGAGGGCGCCGACCGAACGGCGGACCGCACCGCGGAGGTGGTGGCCGCACTCGACGAGCACACCGCCGCGACCGTCCGCCGGGTGGTGGTGGTCGGGGGCGACGACATCCCGCTCGGCCCCACCGGCAAGGTCCGCAAGGTGCTGCTGCGCGAGCGCCACCTCGCCTCGGCGGCGGCCCGGTGAGCGCCGCCCCGACCGACCGGCGGGCCGCCGGTGCCCGGGCCGCCGTGGTCACCGGCCTGGGCATGGTCACCCCGCTGGGCCGCAAGCCCGCCGAGGTCTTCGAGGCGCTGACCGCCGGACGCACCGGGATCACCGCCGTCCCCGAGGGCCACGCCGCCCACGGCTGGCTGCCCGCCGCCGGGATCGCCCCCGCGGTCGACGGCCGCGAGGTCCTGCCGCCGACCGAGACCCGCTGCGTGGACCGCTTCGTGCTGCTGGCCCTCGCCGCCGCGGACGACGCCCTGGCCGACGCCGGACTGGTGGTCGGGCGCGACGTCGACCCGCGCCGCACCGCCGTGGTGCTGGCCACCGGCGGCGGCGGACTGGAGACCTTCGAGCAGCAGTCGCACCGCCGGCTGGAGCGCGGCCGGCCCGGCGTCAGCCCGTACCTGCTGCCGGGGATGCTCTCCAACATGGCCACCGCCCGGGTCGCCATCAAGCACGGGATCCGGGGCTACAGTTCGGCGATCGTGACCGCCTGCGCGGCGGGGGCGCAGGCCGTCGCCGAGGGGCTGCGGCTGATCCGGGCCGGGGACGCGGACGTCGTGGTGTGCGGCGGCACCGAGTCCTCGCTGCATCCGACCATCGCCGCGGCGTTCACCAACGCCCGTGCACTGGCCCAGGGATGGGACGACCCGGCGCAGGCGAGCCGGCCGTTCGACGCCCGCCGCAACGGCTTCGTGCTGGGCGAGGGCAGCGCCGTCCTGGTGCTGGAGCGCGCGGCCCACGCCGAGGCGCGCGGCGCCGCCGGGTACGCCGACCTGATCGGCTGGGGCGCGTCCACCGACGCCCACCACCCGACCATGCCCCGGCCGGACGGCGAGGGCGCGGCCGACGCGATGCGCGCGGCGATCGCCGACGCCGGGCTCGTACCGGCCGACGTCGGGTACGTCAACGCCCACGGCACCGGCACCAAGCTGGGCGACATCGCCGAAACCGCCGCGCTGCGCGGGGTGTTCGGCCCCGAGGGCGGCCCGGCCGTCAGCTCCACCAAGGGCGCCACCGGGCACCTGCTGGGCGCCGCCGGCGCCCTGGAGGCCGCGGTCACCGCACTGGCCGTCGCCCGGGGACTGCTGCCGCCCACGGTCAACCTGGCGGACCCGGACCCGGCCTGTCCGCTGGACCACATCCGCGGCGCCGCCCGCGCCGCCGCCCCGCGCGCCGCGCTGAGCAACGCCTTCGCCTTCGGCGGCCACAACGTCAGCCTGATCCTCGGCCCGCCCTCGACCCGCGCGGCCAAGTAGACGGGGCCCAGCCGCCCCTCCGGGTCGGGCCCGCGCCGGGCCGCCGCCGGGGAGCCGCCCGGCCCCATCCTCCAACTCCTCGCCTCTGGAGCCTCGTTGTCCATCCAGACGATCACCCATGTCGAGTACCACTGCGCGGACGCCGCGCAGACCGCCGCCGACCTCCACGCCAGATTCGGCTTCCTGCGCGACGCCCACCAGCCCCCGCCGGAGCCCGGGCTGCAGCAGGTCCACGTCCACCAGGGCACCATCCGCTTCCGGCTCACCTCCGCCGCCTCCCCCGCCCACCCGGTCGCCCGCTACGTCGAGCGGCACGGCGACGGCATCGCCGTCCTCGCCCTGGGCTGCACCGACCCGGCCGCCGTCCTGGAGCGCGCCGAGCGCCACGGCGCGCGGGTCCTCGACCGGGCGGGCGGCCTGATCGCCGGCTTCGGCGACACCGCGCTGCGCCTGGTCCCGCTGCCCCAGGACGCCCCGCCGGCCCCCGGCGGCCTGCTGGACGCCCTCGACCACGTCGCCGTCTGCGTCCCGGCCGGGCAGCTCGCGGACGCCGTGCGGTTCTGCGAGGCCGCGCTCGGCTTCCACCGCATCTTCGGCGAGTACATCGAGGTCGGCGAGCAGGCGATGGACTCCAGCGTGGTGCAGAGCGCCTCGGGGGACGTCACCTTCACCCTGATCGAGCCGGACACCAGCCGCCGGCCCGGCCAGATCGACCGGTTCCTGGCCGACCACGACGGCGCCGGGGTGCAGCACATCGCCTTCCGCACCGACGACATCGCCACCGCGGTGCGCACCGCCCGGGAACGCGGCGTCGAGTTCCTGAGCACCCCCGGCACCTACTACGACCAGCTCACCGAGCGGCTCGGCGGCACCGCGATCCCGGTGGAGACGCTGCGCGAGCTGGACGTCCTGGTGGACCAGGACCACGGCGGCCAGCTGTTCCAGATCTTCGTGCGCTCCACCCACCCGCGGCGGACCTTCTTCCTGGAGCTGATCGAACGCCAGGGGGCCGGCACCTTCGGCACCGCCAACATCAAGGCCCTGTACGAGGCGGTCGAGCGCCAGCGCGCCGCCGCGTCCGTCTGACCGCCGCCCCCAGGAGGACACACCCCATGACCACCGCACCCGAGTTCGCCCTCACCGAGGCCGAGCGCGCCCTGCTGCCCACACCCGAGGAGGTGGCCGGCTACCGCGAGCACGGCTGGTACCTCTCCCGGCAGCTCTTCTCCGACGAGGAGCTCGACACCCTGCAGGCCGCCACCGAGAAGTACTACGAGGGCCACCGCGACCGCACGCTGGCCGTCCGGCCGCCGAACCTCGCCGCCTGGGAGCCCGCGCACGGGCCCGTCCAGCGGCACAACGACTACGTCCACCACGAGAGCGACGCGATCGGCGCGATCCTGCGCAAGCCGCTGCTCGGCGCGGTCGCCGCGCTGCTCGCCGGCGCCGAGGAGATCCGGGTCTTCCAGGCGACCCTCATCTACAAGCCCCCGGTGCCCGAGGAGCCCTCCAACCGGGTGCCGTGGCACTTCGACAAGCACTACTGGCAGACCTGCTCCTCCGACCGGATGCTCACCGCCTTCCTGCCGTTCCACGACTGCGCGGAGGTGAACGGCACCATCACCATGGTCGACGGCAGCCACCGCTGGCAGGAGCTGCCCTCCGGCGAGGACTCCACCCGGCACTTCGCCGACCGCGACAACTCCGAGCTGGAGGACATCCTCGCCGCCAACGCCCGCCACAACGGCGCGGAGGTGCGGAAGGTCCCGGTGGTCATCCCGCGCGGGCACGTCAGCTTCCACCACTGCCGCACCTACCACGGCAGCGGCCCCAACCTCGCCTCGTACCCGCGCCGGGCCGTCTCGCTGCACCTCCAGGACGGCGCGAACGCCTACCGCCCCGCGACCCGCCCGGACGGCGCGCCCGTCGTCTACAACCACGACGTGGTGGTCCGCCGCACCCCGGACGGCCACCCGGACTACGCCGACCCCGAGATCTGCCCGGTCACCTGGCAGGGAGCCCCGTGACCGCGCCCGACACCACCGGCCCGGCCCCCGACGGCCGGGCCGGCCCCGGGCTCGACACCCCCGCGGGCCGCTACCGGATGCTGCGGCTGATCCGCGGCTTCGAGGAGCTGGCCCTCGGACTGGTCCGCTCCGGGGTGATCACCGGCGGCATCCACCCCTACATCGGGCAGGAGGCCGTCGCCGTCGGCGTCTGCGCGGCGCTGCGCCCGCAGGACCGGATCACCTCCACCCACCGGGGCCACGGCCACGTGCTGGCCAAGGCCGCCCGGCCGGACCGGCTGCTCGCCGAACTCGCCGGCCGCAGCGCCGGGTTGAACCGGGGCCGGGGCGGCTCCATGCACGCCGCCGACCTGTCGCTGGGCATCCTCGGCGCCAACGGGATCGTCGGCGCCGGCGCCCCGATCGCGGTCGGCGCCGCCTGGGCCGCCCAGCAGGCCGGCGAGGACCGGGTCGCGGTCTCCTTCTTCGGCGACGGCGCGCTCAACCAGGGCGTCCTGCTGGAGGCGTTCAACCTGGCCGCGATGTGGCGGCTGCCGGTGGTGTTCGTCTGCGAGAACAACGGCTACGCCACCACCCTGCCCGCCGCCACCGCGGTGGCGGGCAGCGCCGTCGGCCGCGCCGCCGCCTTCGGCATCCCCGCCGAGGAGGTGGACGGGATGGACACCGAGGCCGTCCGCGCGGCCGCCGGCCGGGCCGTCGAACGGGCCCGCAGCGGCGGCGGTCCGGGCTTCCTGGAGTGCCGCACCTACCGGTTCGAGGGCCACCACACGATGGAACGGCGGATGAAGCTGCACTACCGCACCCCTGAGGAGATCGACCACTGGCGGGCGCTCGACCCGCTGCCCAGGGCCGCCGCGCTGCTGGACGCCGGCACGGCCGCCGCCCTCGACGCGGCGGTCGCCCGGGAGCTGGCCGGAGCCGAGCGCTTCGCGCTGGACGCCGAACACCCGGACCCGGCGGGCGCCCTGGACCACCTGTACGCCGACGGCCGGCGCCCGCGGGCGGGGGCGACGGCATGACCAGGCTCTCGTACACCAAGGCCCTCAACCGGGCGCTCACCGACGCGCTCGCCGAGGACCCGGCGGTCTGCGTCCTCGGCGAGGACATCGGCGCCGGGATGGCCGGGCCCACGCTCAACCTGCTCGACCGCTTCGGGCCCGCCCGGATCGTCGACACCCCGCTCTCGGAACAGGCCTTCACCTCGATGGCGATCGGGGCGGCGCTGGCCGGCCGGCGGCCGGTGATCGAGTTCCAGATCCCCTCGCTGCTGTTCCTGGTCTTCGAGCAACTCGTCAACCAGGCGCACAAGTTCTCGCTGATGACGGGCGGCCAGGCGAGCGTGCCGATCACCTGCCTGGTGCCGGGCTCCGGCTCCCGGGACGGCTGGGCCGGGCAGCACTCCGACCACCCCTACAGCCTGTTCGCGCACGCCGGGGTGAAGACCGTCGTCCCGGCCACGCCGACCGACGCCTACGGGCTGCTGCGCTCCGCCATCGCCGACCCCGACCCGGTGGTGGTGTTCGCCCCGGCCGCCGCGCTGCCGGTCCGGGAGACGGTCACGTGGGAGCTCGCCCCGGTGCCGCTCGGCTCGGCCCGGATCCACCGGCCGGGCACCGACGTCACGCTGGTCGCGGTGGGCCACCTGGTGCACGACGCGCTGGCGGTGGCCGAGGAGTTGGCGCCGGAGCTGTCGGTCGAGGTGTTCGACCCGCGGACCCTCCACCCGTTCGACTGGGACGCGCTCGCCGCCTCGCTGGAGCGGACCGGGCGGCTGGTCGTCGTGGACGACTCCAACCGCAGCTGCGGGATCGGCGCCGAGGTGGTCGCCACCGCCGCCGAGGAGATGCGCCTGCTCGCCCCGCCGCGGCGGATCACCCGCCCGGACGGCGCCGTACTGCCGTTCGCCCCGCAGTTGGACCGCGCCCTGCAGCCCGGCCGCGACCAGCTCCGGCAGGCCCTGCGCGCCGTCGTGAAGTAGCCGGTACCACCGGGCCGTCCGGGCGTCGGGCCCGGACGGCCGGTGCGTTCAGAGGACCTTCGGCAGGGCGGCGGCCTGGGCGGGCAGCGGGTCGCCGGCCCGCCGGTGGCGGTGCAGCACCGCCCGGCCGGCGGCGCCGCGCAGCCGGGCCGCGAGCCGGGCGGGCAGCACGACGGTGAGCAGCCGGCCGCTGCCGCCGAACCCCTCGACCAGCCAGGAGACCCAGGGCACCGGGAAGTTCGCGGCCGGGCTGAAGAACACCGGCCGGTACCCCTGGAAGGACACCTCGTACGCGCCGAATCGGCTCCAGTTGGAGAGGGTGAAGCGGCGGTGGGCGGGGTCGAAGCCGAGCGGGACGCAGTCGCGGCGCCGTTCGGGGCCGATCGCGGCCAGGAAGTCCAGACTGCTGCGCAGCGCGAGGTGCGCGCGGGCGAAGTCCTCGACGGCGTCGCCGATCGCGGCGGCCAGCGCGGCCGGGCCGTCCTGCGGCGACCAGGGCAGGTGGAGGTCGCCGAGCAGGTTGCCGACCAGGGCCGGGGAGAGGCCGAGCGGGCGGCGGACGTTGACCGGCATGGTGAGCGTGCGGGTCTCCGGGTCGCCGTCCAACTCCCGCACCGAGGCGACCACATGGGCGGCCAGGGCGGCGCCGGAGGAGAGCGGGCGGCCGGCCTGCCCGGTGAACTCCGCGCGCATCCGGCGCAGTTCGTCGTCCCCGAACCAGATCTGCAGGGTGCGGTTGGCCCGGGTGGCGGCGGCCAGTTCGGCGGCGAGCAGGGCGGCCTCGGCGGCGTCGGGCACCCGGAAGCCGGGGCGTCCGCAGTCCTCGGCGGGAAGCACCGCGTCGAGGTGGGCGTCGTGGTCGGCGACCAGTTCGGCGAACGGGAGTTCACCGCCCTCGACCGCCGCGGACCACGCCCGCAGGAACAGCATGAAGCTCTGCACGTCGCCGACCGCGTGGTGCCAGGAGCAGCCGAGCGCGGTGCCGCCGTCGGCGAGCCGGGTGAGCCGGACGGTCAGCAGCGGGACGTCCCCGGTGCGCGCCTTCACCGCCTCGACCGGGTCGACCAGGTCGGTGCCGGCGTTGGTGACGCGGGCCATCGCCTCGGGGAGGCCGGCGTCGAGGTCGTACACGGTCAGCGGGACGCCGGAGTCGTCGCAGACGATCTCCAGGGCGCCGCCGTCCAGGGTGCGCAGCCGGCCGCCGAAGACCGGGACCCGGGCGAGGGCCGCGGCGAGCCCCTCGGCCAGCCGCTCCTCGTCCAGCCGCTGCTCGAAGAAGTGCACCACCGAGACCGAGAGGTCGGCCAGCATGGTGTCGACCAGGCCGCACCGCACGGTCCGCCCGTCGGGTTGCCCGGCGGTGACGGTCCGGCTTCTTCGCAGCTGCGGCCAGGCGCCCATGGTGCTCCATCCTCGGCGGGGGTGTCGCCAACCTGCGCGGTGTGGCGGTGAATTGGCACCCTAGGGCGGCGCCCCCATATTGGTCCAGTCCAATGCCGGAACCGGTCGGTACCCGCGGGCCGACCTGCGGCGATGCAACGATTCGGGCCGATCGCACACGAATCCCGGCCGAACCCTTCCGCCGTGATGCGACATGTGCCATTTTACATGTCACACATTGACAGGGTCGCGCCCCCACTGCGGCCCCGTACGGCCCGGAGGCCCCCACACATGCGTCTCTTCCGGATCTGCACGACACAGGCGAGCCGCCTCTCGGCGCTCGCCGTCGCGCTGCCACTCGCGCTCGGACTCCTGGCTCCGCAGAGCCAGGCCGCACCCGCGCCCGCGCCCGCCAAGCCCACCGCGGACACCACGGCGCCCCGGGCGATCCCGGTGCCCAAGTCCCCCCGCACGCCGACCGACAGCCGCCCGCTCGCCGAGCAGTTCGACGCCACAAGGGCCAAGGCGCCCCGGGCCGGCGAGCCCGTCCGGCAGATCCGGCCGAGCAAGTCGGCGGCCCCCTCCGCCACCGCGGCCGCCTGTAACGTCGCGGACTTCACCACCCGCACCGGCAACGCGCTCGTACAGCAGGTCAAGGCCTCCGGCCTGGACTGCATCGACTCGCTCTTCCAGCTGACCGGCGACAACGCCCGCGGCGCCTTCCGCGAGGCCCAGATGGTCAGCGTCGCCGACGCCCTGCGCAGCGCCTCCGCGAGCTACCCCGGCGACAACTCCACCTCCGTCGGGCAGTTGGTGCTCTTCCTGCGCGCCGGCTACTACGTGCAGTGGTACCACCCCGACACCGTCGGCGGGTACGGCACCGCACTGCAGAACTCGATCCGCGGCGCCCTGGACGCCTTCCACGGCGCACCGCGCAGCAAGGACGTCACCCAGGCCAACGGCGCCACCCTCGCCGAGGCCGTCACCCTGATCGACAGCGCCGGCGAGAACGCCCGCTACACCGGGGTGGTCAAGCGCCTGCTGACCGACTTCAACAGCGCCACCTGGACCGGCACCCTGCGGACCGCGGTCGCCAACACCGAGACCGTCATCGAACGCGGCACCGAGCAGCCCGCGTTCATCTCCGCGCTGCAGGCCGACCCGGGCTTCGCCGGCGCGATGGCCTCCTTCGTCACCCGCAACGGCGCGATGATCGACGGCGGCGACCCGGCCACCGACATCGGCATCCAGCTCGGCAACCTGCTCTCCTTCGACGTGCTCAAGCCGCAGGCCCGGCCCCTGGTCAAGGACCTGATCAACCGCTACCCGCTGGTCGGCCCGACCGGTCCGCTCACCATGAACCTCGCCTGGTTCACCGAGAAGCGCGACACCGGCAACTGCGGCTACTACGGCACCTGCGACCTGCCCAGCCGCCTCGTCCCGCTGGTGCTCACCGTGAACCACACCTGCAACGCCAGCCTGCGCATCCGCGCCCAGCAGATGAGCGCCGCCGAACTGGCCACCACCTGCACCAGCCTGGTCAACCAGGACGCGTACTTCCACGGCGTCGTCCGCAACAGCGGCCCGGTCGCCGGCGACCTCAACAGCCACCTCGAAGTGGTCGTCTTCGACTCGTACTACGACTACAGCCTCTACGCCTGGTCGATGTACGGCATCGCGGTCGACAACGGCGGCATGTACGAGGAGGGCGACCCCGCCAAGCCCGGCAACCAGGCCCGCTTCATCGCCCACGAGGCCACCTGGCTGCGCCCGGCCTTCGAGATCTGGAACCTCAACCACGAGTACACCCACTACCTCGACGGGCGCTACAACATGTACGGCGACTTCGAGGCCGGCATGACCACCCCGACCATCTGGTGGGTCGAGGGCCTGGCCGAGTACGTGTCCTACGGCTACCGCAACGAGCGCTACGCCGCCGCGATCGCCGAGGCCGGCAGGAAGACCTACAAGCTGAGCGAGCTGTTCGACACCACCTACGACAACGCCGACTCCACCCGCGTCTACAACTGGGGCTACCTGGCGGTCCGCTACATGCTCCAGTCGCACCCGCAGGACGTCACCGCGGTGCTCGCCAAGTACCGCAGCGGCGACTGGAACGGCGCCCGCACCCTGCTGAAGACCACCATCGGCACCCGCTACGACGCCGACTTCGCCACCTGGCTGACCGCCTGCGCCGCCGACAACTGCGGCACCCTGCCGCCCGTCCAGCCGCCGCTGTGCACCGCCGCCGACGCCCGCCAGTTCGACAACGACTGCCGCCGCGACAACCTCGCGGCCGGCACCGGCAACTACAGCTACCACTTCGCGTACCTGCCGGCCGGCGTCAAGAAGCTGACGGTCACCACGAGCGGCGGCACCGGCAACGCCGACCTGTACTACAACGGCACCAGCTGGGCCACCACCGGCTCGCACCTGTCGAAGTCCGCCTCCGCGGGCAACGGCGAGACCCTCACCGTCACCAACCCCCCGGCCGGCTGGGTGTACTTCAGCCTGCACGCCCAGCAGGGCTTCTCCGGGGTCACCGCGAACGTCTCCTGGAGCACCGCGGGCTGACCGACTCCCGTACGGGACCGCCGTCCTGACCGCTTCCGCGGCGGTCCCGTACGGGGCACCACCCGGCCGCTCCCCACGGACACCGTGGGGCCGTACCGACCCCTCCTTCGGATGCAGATCTTAGGTTAGGTTAACCTTTGTCAGCCGCCGCCCCGGTGGGCTCCTCGTCGTCCGACCGGGCCCGCCGCCGGCCCCGCCACGCACAGAGAACACGGGCTGACACACCATGACCGAACCCCTGACCATCGCCGGCCAGTTCCGCTTCTTCGCCGCGCACGTCGTCCGCACCGAGCGGCTCGGCCCGACCATGGTCCGGGTGACCCTCGGCGGCGAGGAGCTGCGCGACTTCGCCTCGGGCGGGCGCGACCAGAGCTTCTCGCTGTTCCTGCCGCACCCCGGCCAGGACGCCCCGGTACTGCCGCTGGAGGCCGGCGAGAACTGGTTCGCCGCCTGGCGGGCCCTCGACGAGTCCGTCCGGGCCGTGATGCGCTCCTACACCATTCGCGCCCATCGCACCGAGCCCGCCGAGCTGGACGTCGACTTCGCGCTGCACGGCGACACCGGCCCGGCCTCCCGCTGGGCCCGCACCGCCGCCGCCGGCGACCGCGTGCTGCTGCTCGGCCCGTACGTGGCCGACAACCGCAGCGCCACCTTCCTCCCCCCGCAGGGCACCGACCTGGTGCTGCTCGCGGCCGACGAGACCGCGCTGCCCGCCGCCGGCGGCATCCTGGAGTGGCTGCCCGCCGGGACCGCGGTGCGCGCCTTCATCGAGGTGCCGGAGCGCGCGGACGTCCAGGAGTTCGCCACCGGACCCGAGGTCGACCTCACCTGGCTGGTCCGCGCCGAGGGCCACCCGTCGCTGGTCGACGCCGTACGCGCCGCCGAGCTGCCCGCGGACACCACCCCGTACGCCTGGATCGCGGGCGAGGCCGGGACCGTCCGGACACTGCGCCGGCACCTGGTCAACGACCGCGGGCTCGACCGCACCGCGGTGAACTTCTCCGGCTACTGGCGCCGCGGGGCCTCCGAGGAGGACCTGCGCGAGGAGGCCCTCGCCGGGGCCACCGAGCAGGAGTGACCCGGGCGGCGGGGCCGGTCAGGGCGCGGCGGGGCCGGTCAGGGGGCCGGTTCAGGGCTCGGCGGGGCCGTCCGTCCGGGCGGTGACCCGCTTGAAGCCGACCAGGACCCGGTAGCGCTCGCGCTCCGCGAAGTCCGCCCGGGTCCACACCGCCGGCCGGCCCACCTCCGCGCACAGGTGCAGCACGGCGTCCTCGCCCAGCCAGACGCCGACGTGAGCGCCGTACGGGTCGGCGGCCGCGTTGTACAGCACCAGGTCGTACGGCCGGGGTCCGGCGACCCGCACGGTGGACCCGCGGTCGGTCCACAGCTCGCTGGAGCGCAGCGGCGGCGCCGCCAGCCCGGCGTGCGCGAGCACCGCGTACGCGTAGGTCTGGCAGTTGGCGCCCGCCGCGAGGCCCGGCCGCTCGGCCAGTGCGGGCGAACCCGGGTAGCGGGCGCCCGCGTACGGCACCGCGCGCAGGTGGGCGGGCAGCCGGCCGAGGTGGTCGGCGCCCGCCCCGGCGCCGCTCAGCGCGCCTCGTCGGGGTAGCCCCACTCGATGACGCCCTTCGCCGTCGGCGCGGCCTCGGCCACGGCGAACGCGAAGGAGCTCTCGAACTCCGGCGCCCAGCGGCCGAAGCCGGTGATGCTGAGCGGGAACTGCGTCTCGCCCGACACGTAGTGGACGCCGTCGTCGCAGACCGCGCCGTAGCTGATCTGGTCCTCGATGCGCTCGTCGCGCAGCAGCTCGCCGACCGAGGCGGCGACCGCCTCGGCCTGCGCCGCATCCGCGAGCCGGGAGACGGTGAAGTGGAGATCGATGTTGACCGACATGCCCGCAGGCTATCGGCCGCCACCGACGGCGCCCGCGGCAGTACCGGCCTAGGATCGGAGCGTGCGCACCTGTGATGACACTTCGTTGACGCTCTGGTCCAAGGAATCCCTGCTGTCGGTCGCCTCGGTCGGCTCGACCCTGTCGATCGGGTCGGTGGGGTCGGTGCTCTCGATCGGGTCGGTCGGAAGCGTGCTGTCGGTCGGGTCCGTCGGTTCGGCGCTCTCGCTGCTCTCGGCCGGCTCCTGGCTGAGCGTCGGCTCGCTGCTGTCCGCGCAGTCCTGCTGGTCGGTGATGTCCTGGCGCTCCCGCAGCGGGCTGCTGGCCGCCGGTGCGGTGGCGGCGGCCGCCGGCGCCGTCCTGGCCGTCGGCTCCGCCGCCCGCTCCCGCTGACCCGTCTGCTGTCGACTGCGGCCCGTCAGCTCCGGGCCGGGCCGGTCCAGCCGGCCGGGACGTGCCCGAGCCGGACCCGCTGCGGGTGGTCGCCGACGTCCACCGAGGCCGTCCGCAGGCCGGTCGCGAAGTCGATCGCGATCACCCGGTCGGCCCCGCTCTCGGAGACGATGCAGGAGCGCCCGTCACCGCTGACGGTCGCCCAGTACGGCTTGGCGGCGGGCACCAGCGGCCCCTCCTTGAGGGTCGCTCGGTCGACGACGGTCGCGTAGTCGTCCATCGTCCCGGCGACGCACAGCTTGTCGCCCGCGGGGTTCACGGTCAGGCCGTGGTGGCGGGAGTCGTTGACCCAGGTGGTGCGGTCGTCGCTGGTGGCCGGGTTCTCGGGCAGCGTCACCACCCGGGTGATCCGGTCGGCCGCAGTGTCGTACTCGACCAGGCCGTTGAAGAAGGAGACCTGGAAGTAGAGCCGCGACCCGTCGGGGGTGAAGGCGGCGGGCCGGACGGCGTCGGAGAGGTCGGAGCGGCCGAAGGCGTCCAGCCGGGCGCGCATGTCGACGACCTTGACCGGGGTGAGCGTCGCGGCGTCGACGACGGTGATCCGGCGGTCGCCCTTCGTCCAGTCCAGCCAGGGGGCGTCGAGGGCGGTGGTGACCTCGCCGATCGACATGTTCCACAGCTGCCGGCCGCCGTCGGTGAAGAGGTTCTCGTGCGGTTTGTCGCCGGTCCGGAACGAGCCGAGTTCGCGGCCGGTCACGATGTCCAGCACGTGGACGGTGTTCGAGGTGGAGGCCGAGACCGCGACGCGCCGGCCGTCGGGCGAGACCGCCATGTGGTCGCTGCGGTAACCCGACACCGGGAAGCGCCAGTTGATGCGCCCGCTGGCCAGGTCGACGGAGACCACGTCGGCGAAGCTCGGCCGGGAGACGACCACGGCCGAGCCGTCCGGGGTGGAGTACATGTCGTCGACGAGCTGGTCGTGCCCCTCGCCCGGTCCGAGCCGGACGCCCAGGAAGAAGGCGAGCTTGACCGGGTTGAGGGCGATCTCGGTGAGCCGCTGGTCCTTGTCGGGGACGACGTTGACCCGGCCGATCCGGGCGAGCCCGCCGCCGGACTCGACGACGTCGGCCGTGCCGTCCCAGTTGTTGCCGACGAACAGCACCTCGCGCAGCGGCTGCGGACCGGCGGGGGCGGCCCCGGCCGGGGCGGCGATCCCCGGGACGGCCGCGCAGAAGGCCGCGGCGACGGCGGCGAGGAGGCGTCCGCGCCGGGAACGGGTGGTGGGGCGACGGTTCATCGCGGCTCCTTCGCCGGTGCGCACGGAATCCGGGACGGCGGGCGTCGACTCGGTGCTACTCGACGGTAGGGACGGGCGGCGGCCATGACAAGACTGCTGCACGGCCTTCCTCGCCGGAGCGGCTGGTCCGCATCGGTCTCTGAGCGTCGCTGAGCGTCGCTGAACCGCCCCCGTGCCGCCGCCCGGTGT
>NZ_JBSGXP010000184.1:0-16206 GCF_053610105.1 Kitasatospora sp. NPDC054939
TTGTCCTCTGGGGGGGTGTGGGCCCCCCCTCCCCCGCCCCGCGCCCCCCCCCCCCCGGGGCGCGGGGCCGGGGGGGGGCCGCCCCCCCCCCCGGGGGGGGGCCCCACGCCCGTCTCCGCGGCGGCGAACCCGCCGCCTCCTCAGGACACCCCGAACCTCAGGGCGAGTCGGGGACACGGCGCCGCGGCCGGGCCCTCCGGGGGCGGGCCCCACGCCGCGAGTGCGGCGGACACCCCCTGGGGGCCGGATTCCAGGTAGCAGATCATGTTCACCGGGTACCGGCTGTTGTCGAACATGTAGCGGTCCATCGGCGTCGGCTCCTCGCTGATGGGCAGCCCCCGCTCCTCGGGCGGGCCGATCCGGTGCCAGTCGGGATGCAGGTGGACGGAGCCCAGGATCTCGACCCCGTCGCGCTCCGCCTGCCGGTGGATCCGCAGCAGGTCCCGCGAGCTGCACCAGAATCCCCGGCGGGGGTTGCGGTAGGCGCTGCCGAAGCACGGCGCTATGGAGGTCGAGAACTCTTCGAGCGCCATCGGGTCGCTGGCCCGGACGTTGGTCGCGAACTCGACCGCGGTGACGGCCGCGACACCGTCGTCGACGGTGCCGAGGAGGAGGGCGAAGCAGGAGGGCGGCTCCTGCGGCGTACAGGACTCGTACTCGTCGCGGGCCACGGTGACGAACGACTTCACGGCGTCGAACCCGATCAGGACGGTGCGGGGTGCGGTGGTCACGGCGGTTCCTCCTCCTCCTTCAGCCCAGGTCTGCACGGTCGTCCGCCGCGGTGGTCCGTGAGGCGAGGTCCAGCGAGCGGATCTCGGCCGGGGACAGTTCCAGGGTCGCCCCCGGGATCAGGTCGGCGAGCTGCTCCGGCGTCCTGCTGCTGGCGAGCGGGGCGACGACGTGGGGCTGCGCCGCCAGCCAGGCCAGCGCCACCGCGGCGGGGGCGGTTACGTGTTCGGCGGCGATCGCGTCCAGGGCGGTGAGCACCGCGCGGCCGCGGGGCGTCTCGGCGTACGGGCGTGCCGCGTTGCTGCGGATGCTGGCGACGGCGGGTGCGCCCTCCCGGTACTTGCCCGTCAGGAAGCCCTGCGCCAGGGCGAAGTACGGGACGCAGGAGACGCCCTCGCGCTCGCAGACCGGGGCGATCCCGCTCTCGAAGGGCTCGCGTTCCACGAGGTTGTAGGGCGGCTGGACCGCCACGTACGGGGCGAGTCCCGAACGCTTCGAGACCGCGAGGGATTCGGCCAGCCTGGGGCCGCTGATGTTCGACGCCCCGAGGTGGCGCACCTTCCCGGCCGTGACCAGCGCGTCGAGTGCGCCGAGGGTCTCGTCGAGCGGTGTGTCGGGGTCGTCCGCGTGCGTGTAGTAGAGGTCGATGTGGTCCGTCCGGAGGCGGCGCAGGGAGTCCTCCACCGCCTGCCGGACGACCTTCGCCGTGAGGCCGGACAGCCCGTTCAGCCGGCCCACCTTGGTGGCGATGACGAAGCGGTCCCGGTGGCCGCGCGCGGCCAGCCAGTCGCCCAGGATGGACTCGGACTCCCCGCCGGTGTTTCCGGGGGCCCACTGGGAGTAGGAGTCGGCGGTGTCGATGAAGTTCCCGCCCGCGGCTGCGTAGGCGTCGAGAACGCGGAAGGAGGTCGGCCTGTCGACGGTCCATCCGAAGACGCTGCCGCCGAGGCAGAGGGGAAAGACGTCGAGATCAGTATGTGCGATGGTGGCCAAGGGACGCTTTCTGGTGGTCTTACCGGCTCCGGAGGTCGGTTCCGGTGCGGAGCGTCGGCGTAGGGGGCGCGGCTCGGCGCGACTTCCCGGGGCGTCCCCGCCCGAGGGGACGGCCGCCGCCAAAGGCAACTCCAAAGGAATGGCGCAAATCTGAGACACGATCAGTCCATATGGTGATACTACCGCCCGTTGGTGCGGGGGTGGCTGCTGTGGCCGATCGGGCAGGGGAAGCCCCGAGGAAGCCCGGGGACAACCGAGGTGAAGCCACGGGAGAGCCGAGGTAAAGCCGCGGGAGGGCCGAGGAGGCGGCGGGGAGCGCGGGCTGATGCGGGATCAGCGGGACGCGGGTGCGATCGTGGTGCTGCTGACGGTGATTCCGTGACCGTGATCTCGTTCCGCGGGTGGTCGCGGACCGATAGCGTCAGCTCCGGACGCATCAGGTGGGGAACGGCCGGGCCGGGCGTCGAGGGGAGCGTGGGCGCATGGAGCCGCTGGCAGCGGACGATCCGCGGCAGGTGGGCGAGTACCGGTTGCTGCGGCAGCTCGGAGCGGGCGGGATGGGCCGGGTCTACCTGGGCCGGACGACCGGCGGGCGGACCGTCGCCGTCAAGGTGATCCGCGGCGACCTGGCCGGGGACGCCGAGTTCCGCGCCCGGTTCCGTCAGGAGGTGGCGGCCGCCCGGCGGGTCGGCGGCACCTGGACGGCGCCGGTCCTGGACGCGGACATCGAGGGCGGGCACCTCTGGGTGGCCACCGGCTACGTCGCCGGGCCCGCCCTGTCCGCCGCCGTACGGGACTTCGGGCCGCTGCCCGAGCCGGCCGTGCGGACCCTCGGCGTCGGCCTCGCCGAGGCGCTCGCCCAGGTGCACGGCCTCGGGCTGGTGCACCGGGACGTCAAGCCGTCGAACGTGCTGCTGACCCTGGACGGGCCGCGGCTGATCGACTTCGGCATCGCCCGCGCACTGGACTCCGGCACCGTGCTCACCCAGTCCGGCCAGGTGTTCGGCTCGCCGGGCTTCATGTCGCCGGAGCAGGCGAACGGGCTGCCCGCCGGGCCGGCCAGCGACGTCTTCTCGCTCGGCGCGGTGCTCGCGTACGCGGCGACGGGCACGATGCCGTTCGGCTCCGGGGTGAGCGCGCCCGTCCTGCTCTACCGCGTGCTGCACGAGGAGCCCGACCTCTCCGGGCTGTCCGGCCCGCTGCTCGCCCTCGTCCGGGACTGCCTGGCCCAGGACCCGGCCGCCCGCCCGACACCCGGACTACTACGGGAACGGCTGGACGGCGACGGTGCGGCCGCCGCCAGGCTGGGGCGCGGGGACTGGCTGCCGACGGCGCTGGCGGCGGCGGTCGGGCGCAGCGCCGTGCAACTGCTGGACCTGGAGGGGGAGCGGGAGGCCGGTGGGGGGACCGCCGCGGAGGACGGGCGCGCCGCGCCGGCCCCCGCGACGGCGACCGTCACCGGGGCTCCCGCCGGGGGCGGGACGGTCGCCGAGGCGGCGAGGGCGGCGCGAGCGGCCGAGGCGGTGGGGGCCGTACGGGCCGTACCGGGCGGCGGCGGTGGATCCGTGGCTGCCGGCGGGCCCGTGGCTGCCGGTGCGCCCGGGTTCGGGCCGCCGGCCCCGCCGGGGTTCGGCCCGCCGACCGGACCCGTCGGGCCGGTCGGACCGTACGCACCGAGCCCGCTGCCCGGCCCGCTGCCCACCCCGCTCCCGCGGCCGTCGGCGGCGGCCACCGTGCCGGGCTACGGGCCGTACCCGCAGCCGCCGAGCGGTCGGCGGGGGTACGGCGTCCTGGCGGCCGTCCTGGCCGCCGTCCTGCTGCTGGGCGGCGGGTACCTGCTGGTCGACCGGTTGCGGGGGGACGGCCACCGGCAGTCGGCCGGTGCCTCCGGTGCCGCCGGCTCCGGGCCGACCGCCCCGGCGTCGAAGAGCCCCGAGCCGACCGGCGACGGGTCAGGCCAGGGCGACGGCAGCCCCGCGCCCGGCGCGGCCGCCACGGACCCGGGGCCGGGCGTCGTCCCCGCGAAGTTCCTCGGGACGTGGGTCGGCGAGCTCAAGGGCGCCAACGGGGACGTCACCACCGTCACCCTCACCCTCGTCCAGTCGGCGCCGAGCGAGGAGAAGAGCACGATCCGCGCCGAGACGCCGAAGACCGGTACCTGGTGCGAAGGCGCGTGGACGCTCACCAACGCCGACGAGAGCCGGGTCTCCTACGCGTCCCGGGTGACCGGTTCCTCGTCCGGTGACGAGTGCATCGGCGACAGGTCGATCTACCGCCTGGTGACGATGCAGCCGGACGGCACGCTCCACTACAGCGCGGACCTGGTCAAGCCGGACCAGTACCTGGTGCTGCGGAAGAAGGGCTGAGGCGACCGGAACGACAGCGCCGCCCCTGGAGACTCCGGGGGCGGCGCAGGTGGTTCAGGTCATCGGCCGCGGCCGAATCCCGTTACGGCGCGATCTCGAACTCGGGGGGCTGCAGGCACGCGAGGCACTCCGTGTTCGGGGCGGTCGGGGTGTCGAAGAACGAGCGGGTGATCGCCTGGGCGCACGGGGAGTCGGCGAAGACCACGTGGGCGACGTACGGGACCGTGACCTCGGTGGACCGGCTCAGCGTCCGGGCGGCGTACGGCCCGCTGCTGGGTGCGGTCTGGGAGTCGAACCCGCCCGACAGGACGAGGGTCGGGATGTCGCTGCGGGTCACCTCCCGGATCGAGCGCGGCGCCGCGGGAACGTCCCAGGCGCGGCAGTCCGCATGGAGCCAGGCGAGCAGCGGAGCGTTGGCCAGCACCGACCGGGGGAACGACGGGAACGCGCGCCGTCCGGCCCGGATCACGTCCTCCTCGCTCTCGAACGGCGTCCACTCGCTGCAGAAGACGCCGTAGGCGAGCCCGTGGGAGACCCTCCCGATGGCCTGCGGGCTGAGCTTGCCGCCCGCGTACTGCTCGGCGATCCGCTGCGGGTTGCCGTGGGCCAGTTCGTCGATGGAACGGGGCACTCCGGACGCCAGGTGGCTGGCGAAGGTCAGCCAGTTCACCAGGAATCCGCCGTCCAGTACGACCTCCACCGGCTCCGGGTGGTCCGGGACGGTGACGGTGGTGGTGAGGGGTCGGGCTTCGAGTTCGACGACGAGGCGTTCGAAGGTGGCCTTGAGGTCGGGATAGCGGGTGTTGCAGGCGGGCTGGTCCGCGCAGGCCTTGAACAGGCCGTCGAAGCCCTCCCGTGCGGCGCGCCAGGTCACGGCCCCGCCGGCCAGGGACGGCGGCAGGACGCCGTCGATGCCGACCGACCGGATGCCCTCCGGGTGCAGGCGCATGTACTGGAGCGCCAGGTCGGTGCCGTACGAGATGCCGAACACGTTCCACTGCTCGATGTCCAGGGCCCTGCGCAGGTCGGCGTAGTCGGCGGTGCTCTCGGTGCCGTTGTAGGCGCTGAGGTCGGCCCCGCGGCCCACCAGCCGGTCGCGGCACTCCCGGGTCGCCTCGACGTGCAGGCGGCCGGTGGACGGCGCGCCGTAGACGAGGCCGAGGGCGCGCGCGTTGAACTCGTCGATGTTCGGGCAGGTGAGCTCCGGGTCGGCCGAGTAGGTCCCGCGCTGGGACATGAAGATCACGTCGCGGTCGCTGTTCAGGCCGCCGTTGAGCGCCATCGGGATCTCGGAGACCGCGTCGTCGCCGGGCCCGCCGGCGAACCACACGATCGGGTCGGGCGCCGGTCTGGCGGTGGCCGCGGGGATGATCGCGACCGCGAGGGCGATCGTCCGCCCGTTGTGCCGGGACCGCTTCTCGGGCACGGTGAGCGTTCCGCAGCGGGCCCCGTCGAGGGCGGGGATCGGCTCCGCCGTCCGGGGACAGGGGCCCGGCTCGAAGTGGGCGCGGCCGACCGTCCGGGCGACCGAGCCGAGCGGTTCGCCGCCGGACTCGGCCCGGGCGGGCACCGCGGCGAGGCCGGCCACGAGGATCCCGGCCGTGGCCCCGGCCAGCGAGGCCAGGAGCCGTCGCGCGGTGCGCCGGTGGTGGGGCGGACGGATCGACATCATGCGCTCTCCGGGTCCGGGGTGATGGTGAACGGCTTCGGTTCGAGTCCTGCCACGCAGCAGGTGTCGGGCGCGGTCGGTTGCGCGAGGAAGGAGGCCAGGACGCGCTGCGCGCAGGGCGACTGGGGGACCACGAAGTGGCCGATCCCGGGAATCCGCACCGCGGTCGAGCGCGACAGCGTCCGGCCCGCGTACGGGCCCCAGCTCGCCCCGGTCTTCGCGTCGAAGGTCCCGGAGACGATGAGCGCCGGAACGTCGCTGTACGTCGTCACCCGCTGGACGGAGGTGCGGTCCGGGACGTTCCAGACGCGGCACACGTCGTGCTCGAAGGGGAGCTGCGGGGCATGGGCCAGGACGCTGTCCGGCCAGCCGGGGAAGGCCCGGCGTCCCGCTTCGAGCAGGTCGGACTCCGAATGGCCCGGCACCCACTCGGCGCAGGCCACCGAGTTCGTCAGGCCGTAGGCGAACTCGCCGACGGCGGGCGTGGCACCGGCGGCCCGGGCCTGCGCGAGGCGCTCCGGACGTCCGTGGGCGAGCTCGTCGAGCAGGGCGGGGACCTCGACGGACGGTACGGCGCCGCCGTCGGCGACCAGGAGGTTCACCAGGGCGCCCCCGTCGAGGACGACCTCCACGGGGTCTCCTCCCGCCGCCGGCTGCACCGTCAGCGTGAGCGGGTGCTCCTCCAGGCGGCGGACCTGCTCGGTCAGCGTGCCCGGGAGGTCCGGGTAGCGGGTCCGGCAGGCGGGCTGGGCCTCGCAGGCCGCGAAGATCTCGCCGATCCCCTCCCGGGCGCTGTCCCAGGTCCACGGCAGGCTCACGATCTGCGGGGGGACGACCGAGTCGATCGCCACCGAGCGGATCCCCTGGGGATGCCGGCGCAGGTAGGTGAGGGCCAGGTCGGTGCCGTAGGAGTAGCCGTAGACGTTCCACTGCCCGATGCCCAGCGCGGTGCGCAGGTCGGCGAAGTCCGCGGCGTTCTCGGTGGTGTTGTAGGCGCTCAGCCGGACCCCGTCGGCCGTCAGGCGGGCCCGGCACTCCGCGGCCGCGCGCACCAGGAGCCGTCCGGTCGACGGCGCGCCGTAGTGCAGCCCCACGGCCTGCGCGGAGAACCGGTCGATCTCCGGGCAGGCGAGGTTCGGCTGCGAGTGGAGCCCGCCCCGCTGGGACATGACGATCAGATCGCGCTCCCGGTTCACACCGGAGTCGATCAGGAAGGGGATGGCCCCGAAGGCGTCGCCGCCGGGACCTCCCTCCATGAACACCACCGGGTCCTCGGCCGGCGTCGCCGAGGCGGCCGGGATGATCGCCACGGCCAGCCGGATCGTCCGCCCGCTGTGCTGTCCGTCGTGTGGCCCGCCGTGCCGTCCGTCGTGGGGCCCGCCGTGCCGTCCGTCGTGATGCCCGTCGTGTTGTTCGCGGCTTTCGGGCACCTCCAGGAAGCCGCACCGCCCGGGGACCGGCTCGGGCGTCGTCGGGCAGGGAGCGGGTACGAACCGCACCCGCTCTCCTGCCGGGCGCCCCCGGTCGAGTGATGGCGCGGCCCCGCTCGGCGCCGTGCCGACCGTCCCCAGGACGAGGGCCGCCACCACGCCGGTGAGCGCGGCCCTGGTGCGTCGCCGGGCGGCCCGACGCGGCGCCCGCGCCGGTGCGGACCCGTCGCTCTCCCGGACGCACGACGGGCCCGGCGGCTCCCCGGAGCCCGTCGCGCCGCCCGGATCGCCGACTTGTCGTGCGTCGACTCGTTGTGCCATGTGACCCCGTTCCTCGGTTGACGTGCACGGCAGCCGCCGGCCGTACAACACCGCGCGGCTCGGCACGCCACAGGGGTTCGGAACGGGCACAGCGTGGTCGAAGCATGCGAGGCGCACGAACGGATCACCCGGCAACACGCGGCGACCCCGCCGGTTCTCACCCGTCCCGCCGAGTCACGGGTTCACCGGCCCTCGGCAGGGCAGGGCAGGGCTAGGGGCGGAGGCCCTCCGCGCGGGCGGCGGCCACCATCCCCGCCCAGGCCTCCACCAGCACCGCCCAGCGCTCGGCGTCCTCCTGCGCCTCGTCCAGGAGCTGCTGCCGCTGCCCGGCCACCGCGTCCGCGAGCTCGGCGTACTTGCCGCCCAGCTTGCGGTAGGAGCGGTCCAGGACGTCCAGGCGGTGCTCGTTCCCGGCCCGGTCCCAGTCGACGCTGCCCCGCACCAGGTCGAGGATCGGCTCGACCTTCAGCCCGTGCCGCTCGTCCAGCAGCCCGCGGCCGAGGTCGATCATCCCGCCGTAGACCGGGTACAGGTACAGCATCGAGAGCAGGAACTTGACGAACCGCAGCTGGTAGGAGACGAAGCCGGCGCCGACGCGGCGCTCGGGCGTGTAGTAGTTGACGATGTGGCGGTTGTGGACGACGCCGGGCAGCCGGGAGTGGACCAGGGCGTGCAGCAGGGCGTAGTCGCTGCCGATGGTCTCGATCGAGGGCAGCAGCGGCAGCACCTCGTAGGCCCGGTGGTCCAGGGCGATGTTGCACATGTAGACGTCCCAGATGTCGGGCACGCCGAGGACGGACTCGTCGGCGCCGAACGGCTCGGATCCGGCGCCCTTGAAGGAGACGTCCACCATCGCGTCCTGCTCCTCCTGCGACCATACCGGCGGGGTCCACAGGCGCACCACGTCGCGGTACACCGCCGGGTCGAGCTCGTGGATCTCGCCGATGTCCACGTTGAGTTCGCCGATGAAGGAGCCGCTGACCAGCATCACCGGCTTGTCCGCGTCGGCCGGGTCGAGCTCGGAGCGGGACACCGCGGCCGCCGCCTCGCCGGCCGGCCGGCCGATCGACAGCAGCTCGTGGTGGATCGGGAAGACCTTCCGGCCGTCGACGACCTGGAAGTCGGCGTCGTCGTTGCGCAGGTGCGCCGAGGTGCAGCCCAGGGCGGCCGCGCCCAGGAAGAGCCGGTTGACGCAGGAACCGTACGCGACGGCCCCCGGGAGCATCAGGTCGAGCAGCAGTCCGGGGTCGGCGGCGCCGGAACGCTCGGCCACCCGGCGCAGGAACTCCCGCTGCTGCGCCTCACCGAGGTGGTGGACGAACACACCGGGAGTGGGGGTCAGCGAGGCCACGGCGTCCGCGTTCTTCGCGAACTCGGCGGCGTCGGTGGTGTCGAGGACGAGGAGGTGCACCTCGACCCCGAAGTTCTCGACGGCGTAGGCCGCCTCCTCGGCGAGGTCCACGATGGTGCCGGGGCAGGGGCGCATGGTGGGCAGGGCGAGGCAGACTCGTTGCATGGTGCGGTTCTCCGTCTGATCGTCGGATTCGGTACAGCAGTTGCCACTTGGGTGCAGGGTGGTACGTCCTGGACGGGGCCCGTCGGATCCATCGGCCCGTCCGCGGATCAGGGCATGGCAGTGCCGCAGGGCTCGCTCAAAGCCGCTGTGGAGTCGTCCAGTTGGGGGAGTCGGTGAGTCCCCGGCGGTGTCGGCGCCGGGTCGCTGGGCTCCGCCGGACTCCGGTGGACGACCCTGTTTCACCACCGTGGACTAGACCAACTTTGGTGTCAACGGGATGCTTTCAGGGACGGGGCGGCACGCGCCGACACTGCCCGATCGGGCAGGCGCCCCTGCCCTCGTACGGACGTCGGCGCGGCTCGCCGGGTCGGGGAGGGCGGCGCGGGAAGCGGGGGCGGTCGGCCCTCCAGGCCGTAGTGCGCCGTGACCGGCGCGTGGTCAGCCGGTGAACCCCGGCACCACCAGACCCGATTCGTACGCGATCACCACCGCGTGCGTCCGGTTCTGCGCACCGAGCTTGGTCAGCACGTTCCCGACGTGCGTCTTCACCGTCTCCAGGCTCACCATGAGCGACTGTGCGATCTCCGGGTTGGACAGGCCGGTGGCCATCAGCCGCAGCACCTCCTCCTCCCGCCCCGTCAGCGCCGCCCGCGGCAGCGCCTCTGCGGATCCCCGTGGGCGGGCGGCGACCATCCGGCGCAGGGCAGCCGGGAAGAGGATCGCCTCCCCCGATGCCACCACGCGTACCGCCTCGGCGATCTGCCGGACCGGAAGCCGCTTGAGCACGAACCCGCTGGCCCCCGCGCCGAGCGCCGCAGTGACGTAACCGTCGTTCTCGAAGGTGGTGATCACCACGACCTTCGGCGGTCCGACCGACGGGTCCGAAGGGTCCGACCGGGCCGGCTCGGCAAGGAGGAGGCGGGTGGCCTCGATCCCGTTGCACCTCGGCATCCGCACATCCATCAGGACCACGTCCGGCCGCAACCGCCGCACCTGCTCGACGGCCTCGACGCCGTCGGCCGCCTCTCCGACCACCGCGATCCCCGGCTGCGCCGCGAGCAGGGTGCGCAGACCGCTGCGGGTCACCTCGTCGTCGTCCGCGATCACGAGGGTGACGTGGGTGCCGGCCGGGTCGGCCGAGCTCGCGTCGGAGCCGGTCATGCCGAGCCCCGTACCGGCAGCCGGACCGCCAGCCGCCACTGCCGCGGCCCGTCCGGGCCGACCTCGATCGCACCGTGCAGCAGCCGTACGCGCTCGGCGAGGCCGGGCAGACCGCGCCCGGACGTCCGGAAGCCACCCGCGTCCGTACGCGTGCCCGCGCCCGCCCCGTTGACCACACCGAGCTCAAGGCAGTCCGGAGCCACCGCGACCCGGACGCCGATCGGACCGCCCGTCCCGTGCCGCAACGCGTTCGTCAGCCCTTCCTGCAGAATCCGGTACGCGGCCCGGGAAGGCGTCCCCGGCACCTGCGCCAACTCGCCGGACACCTCCACATCGAGGACCGCGCCCGCGTGCCGCAACCGGTCGAGCAGTTCGGGCAGGTCGGCCAGGGTCCGGGTCGGTGCCGTCTCCGCCTTCTCCTCGCGCAGTACGCCCAGCACGTAGTCCAGGTCCTCCAGCGCGGCCCTGGCCGACTCCTCGATGCTGCGCAGCGCGGCCCGCGCCGCCCCCGGGTCGGCGGAGAGCACCTCGCCCGCGACCGCCGCCTGGATCGTGGTCGCGGTCAGCGTGTGCCCGATCGAGTCGTGCAACTCGTGGGCCAGCCTGTTGCGTTCGGCCAGGCGCTGCTCCCGCTCGGCCATCAGCGCGAGTCGCTCGGCCGACGAAGGACCCAGGAGCCTGGGCGCCAGCCACCGCAGCACGCTCGTCACCACCACGCACACGACCGCCGCGAGCAGCAGGCAGCAGAGCGCCACCACCCAGCCCCGCCATCCGCCGTCGGACCGCAGCGACCGGCCGAACAGACTCAGCCCGGCTTCGGCACCGAGCCAGTCCCCGGGGAGGGCGATCCCCATGAGGATCAGCACGCCGCTCGTCAGCGTCCCCGTCCACCCCAGCGCCACGTGCAGCAGCAGCCAGAGGGGAGTCCGCCAACGGTCGGCGCCGGACGGCACGGCGGCAGGGGCCGGCAACGGCACCCGCAGAAGTCGGCGGGCGAACGCGACCAGTGCCCGCCGCGTGGTGCGGGCAAGACCGACCAGGCCGATCAGCGCTCCCCAGGCCAGGAGGACCAGGACGGCCTGCACTCCAGAGGGAGCGGACGGCCACGCCAGCGTCGGCAGCAGGGCGAGAGGCAGCAGCGGAAGGCTCGCCAACGCGCCGCAATAGGCCAACAGCATGCCCGAATACGTGGAGCCGCGCAGCAGCGGCCTGAGTCCGATGATCATTGTCGCCCCAGTATGACCGCGCAGCTCACCGACGGCCTCCCCCGATCGAGGGAGCACCATCTCCCGCCTTCCCGCGATGCGCATCCGCGACCCCGGAAGCCAGGATCGTGCCCTGACCAGTCGACCGGAGGACATGTGATGAACACGCAAGGAACAGCGCCGCCGCCGCACCCCACGGCATCGACCACCGGCCCGGCCGGGGCTGCCCTGGTGGTCGGGGTCATCGGCTTGAGCACGTCGATCTTCTTCATCGGTGGCCTGTTCGGCGGCGTCGGCCTGATCCTGGGCACCGTCGCCCTGGCGACGGCCAAGCGGACCGGTACCGGCCGGGGCAAGGCCCTCACCGGCGTGGTGACGTCGGCCCTCGCGATCGTGGTGTCCGTCCTGGTCGCCGTCTTCTTCGCCTGGTACGCCAACAAGACGCAGGAGTGCTACCAGCCCGACAGTTTCCAGCAGTACAAGCAGTGCGTCCACCAGCAGCTCACCGGGAACTGACCGGCGACGGGCGGCTGCTCCACCTGAGGCGTCCGCAGCAGCAGTGCACGCAGCGGAACAGGGGTTCCCAATCCTGTCCGGGACACGTCCGGAGCCGTCCCGGACGTGTCCCGGACACGGTCTCCCCTTGCCGGCCTTGACCGGTCCGCGACACGGTGAGGCTGCTGCCGGGCCGACCCGGCCCGCAGCGCAACCCGATCCAGTCGAACGGAGCACCAGCATGCGAGTTCGAGCCCTCACCGCCGCTGCCGGCATCGCGGCCCTGGCCGTCCTGGCGACCCCGGTCGCCGCCCAGGCGGCTGCCCCGGCCGCCCCGTCGGCCCCGACCGCTTCCGCCGCCGCGTCCACCGCGCTGCCGTACAAGTGGTGGCCCACCAACGACGTCTACGGCAAGGAGGCGGACTGCAACCGGCGCGCGGCCTGGTGGTTCGACACCCACACCGACGTCTACGGCGCCGAGTGCCGTTGGAACAGCGGCCTCCGCAAGTGGCAGGTCTGGATCCAGCGGTAGGAACGGCACCCGCCCCAGCGCCGTTGGGCACCAGGCAGCCACCCGCCACAGGTGGCCCGGCCCCGGCCCCGGGGGCATGTGCGTGACGCCAGGCCGACGGCCCGGCCCGGATCTCGTTGCCCTGGCCGGGCCGTCGTGCTGACGTACGAGCCCGGTCCGTGGTGGCCTGACCGGGGCCGACCGAGCTGCGGGCGCAGGGCGTCGACCGAGTCGGCAGGCCCGGCGGCCCGGATCAGAAGTTCCGGTCGTAGTGCACGGTGACGGGTGCGTGGTCGGACCACCGCTCGGGGTGCGTGGGGGGCGTGAGGGCGGGGCCGCTTCCGGTGGCCAGGGGGTCGGGGGGCGACTCCGGGCGGGTGGCGGTGACCGTGTCGACCGTCGCGCCCCGGGTGAGGTCGGGGTCGCCGTTGGGCTGGCGGGCGGCGATGTCTACCAGTCGTTCCTCTCCGGCGGTGACTACCACCGCTGGCACGCGCCGGTCAGCGGAACGGTCATCAGTGCCCGGGTGGTCGAGGGGCTGACGTTCACCGAACTCGAATCGGCGGGCCACGACGAGGAATCCGGAGTTCAGTCGCAGATCTACGAGGCCTCGGTCAACGCCCGCGCCCTGATCTTCATCAAGAGCCCCGCCCCCATCGGCGTCGTCTGCGTGATGCCCGTCGGCATCACCGAGATCTCCTCGCTCACCATCGGGGTCACGCCGGGGCAGAAGGTCGGCAAGGGCGACGAGCTGGGCTACTTCAGCTATGGCGGCTCCAGCATGGTCCTGGTCTTCCAACCGGGTGCCGTGGCCGCCTTCGACGTGCCGGACAACACGACCGGAGACATGACGAAGGGCCGGCGGTGCGACGTCAACTCGCAGATCGCCCACACCCGCTGAGAGCCGCGAAATCCGGTGGGACCCTCGGTCCGCCGCGGCCGGGGGCGGGTGGCCGTCGCGGCAGCACCCGCCGCGACGACGGCACGTGCGGCGATCGTGGCGGGCCGCCGTTCGCGCGTCACCACCCTCAGTGGCCACTCGTGCGCCCTGCGGAGCCGATTCTCGGGCCGGACGCCCTGGCCGGATGAGCGAGATCCTGCCTCCGTGCCCGAAATGCACCAGCGAGTGGACCGACGAGAAGAGGCCTCCGACGGTCTACCCGGAGTGCGGCCGGCGAGGGCGCCCACCTCAAGCGGGGTCGAGAAAGCCTGAACCACGGCTCACGCGTCGATGCCGAGCCGTCGACCCGTGGATAGACTGACCAGGCGTTCCAGGAACGGACCCGGCGCGGGCGGCGGAGCACTCGGGCGCCTCGTTGTCGCACGCGCACGCCACTCTCCGTGACCACACGGCGGCGGCAAGCCTGTCGCGGATGATCCGGCAGCGGGCCATCGAGTCGGACGGGAGCCCAGCCATGGCGAACACGTCCAGGTCTCCGGGCGGCTACGGCCCCGAGATCACCCGCCCCCTGTCCGCCCGTGCTGCTTCGCCGTCGTCGGGCTCCCCCGGTGACACCGAGCCGACCGCGGCCAACGACCGGCTGGCGCTCAACGGCATGGGCAGCTTCGACTGGGACCTCGACAGGGGCACATACCACCTCGACGACGTGGGCCTGGACGTGTTCGACCTACAGGCCGACGAGTTCGACGGAGTGCCCGCGTCACTCTCCGCCAGGGTGCTGCCGACGGACAGCGACCGGCTCGACGAGGCCGTGTCGCTCGCCCTACGGGAGGGCCACCTGACTTTCGCGGCCTACTTCCGACTGGTCTGCCGCGACGGAACGCTGCGCTGGGCCCACACGCAGGGGCGCATCCTGCGCGACGCGCAAGCGCACCCGTACCGCATCGTCGGAATCGTCCGCAACGCCGAGGAGGAGCTGGCCCATGCCGAGGGGATGCGCACGCTCGCCGCCGACCGGCGCCGCCAGACCGACTCCGTGCGCGCCACCACCGAAGCCCTCGCCCGCGCCATCACCGTCCGCGACGTGACCAACGTGCTGACCGACAGCGAAGGGCTGCGACGCTTCGGGGCGGACGGGCTTGCCCTCGGGCTGGTGGACGGGGGTGTTATGCGCCTCGTCGCCGTGACCGAGCAACCGTCGGCGGAGCTCAGGGCCCGGGACGACCTGTCGCTGACCCACCTGGGGGACGGGCTGCCGCTGTCCGAGGCCGTGCTCACCCGGCGCGCGCGATTCGTCAGCACCAGGAAGGAGCTCACCACCCGCTACCCCCGCCTTCTGCCCTACGCCGAGGAGATGGGGATTGAGGCGGCGGCCTTCCTGCCCCTGGCCGCCCAGGCCAGATCCATCGGCGCGCTGGGCCTGTTCTATCGGGACAGGCACCACTTCAGCACCGAGGACCGCAACATCTGCATCGCGCTCAGCAGCGCCGTCGCGCAGTCCCTGCAACGCGCCATGCTCTTCGACCAGGAACGCGAATTCGCGACCACGCTCCAGACCACCATGCTGCCGCGCCGCATCCCCGAGATCAACGGCGGCGAGGTGGCCGTCCGCTACCGCGCCGGCCGCAGCGGACGCGAGGTGGGCGGGGACTGGTACGACGTCATCCCCCTGCCGGGTCGACGGGTGGGTCTCGTGGTCGGCGACGTGGAGGGGCATGACAGCCACGCGGCCGCCATCATGGGTCAGTTGAGGATCGCTCTGCGGGCCTACGCCACCGAGGGGCACACTCCCGCCACGGTCATGGCCCGCGCGTCCGGGTTTCTCGCCGATCTCGACACCGAGCGGTCCGCGACCTGTATCTACGTCGACGCCAACCTGGAGACCGGAACACTGCGCCTGGTGCGGGCCGGCCACCTCGAACCACTCGTGCGGCACAGCACCGGCCGCACCAGCTGGGCCAGCGTCCGCGGTGGCCTTCCGCTCGGCGTGGCCACGGTATTCGGCCAGGACGGCTACCCCGAGACCCGTCTCGACCTCAACCCCGCGGACACCCTGCTTCTGTGCACCGACGGAATGGTCGAACACCCCGGTCGCGACATCGCGGACGGCATCGAAGCCCTCGCGGCCGCCATGCGCGCCGGCCCGCTCGACACCGAGGCGCTCGCCGACCACCTCTGCGGCGGCCACCCGAGCCGCCTCGGCAGCAGCGACGACATGGCGCTCCTGCTGCTGCACCGCAAAGCCGTATCCGGCACCTTCGCCACCCGGCAGATGACCCAGCACGTCCACCAGGCCGATCCGGAAGGGCTGGCGGAGACCCGGGCCATGCTCCGCCAGGCCCTGGCCGCGTGGGGTGCGGCCGACTTCCTGTCCGACATCGAACTCACGGCGGACGAACTGATCACCAACGCCCTGGTCCACACCGACGGGGGCGCACTGCTCACGATGGAACTACGGACTGGGACCACCCCCTGCATCCGCCTGGAGATCCAGGACCGCTCCAGCGTCCTGCCGAGCCGCCGGGCACCCGGCGAGACCGCCACCTCCGGCCGCGGCCTGCTGCTGGTGGATGCCCTCACCGGGAGCTGGGGCGTGGAGCCACTCGGCAGCGGCAAGAACGTCTGGTGCGAATTCCCGCTGGCGCGTTGACCATCTGATGGCAGTTCACATGTCCGGCCACTCGTGCATCCACGTGGCCGCCACACCGGCCCGGCACCGGAGCCCGGCGAGTCGGCCGTCCGGCCCCCGGAGAATCAGCACCCCGGTCGGCCGACGCTGCCGGGTCTGTCAGAACGGGCTGCCGTAACTGCCGTGGTGGCCACCGAAGTAGTGGCCGCCGCCGGCGTCGGGAGGCCGCCTCTGCGCCGTGGTAGCGCTGTGCGCCGCCCAGGCCCGGCCGGGCCTGGGC